>CAYUKK010000019.1:0-17306 GCA_964445305.1 uncultured Eubacteriales bacterium | reverse complement strand
TTCTGCCCATGACAATTCGCCGACGCCAACGAACCACGAGAAAGCCCGCTCGCGCACCTTCTTTCAACCGCTTCTGAGAAAGGGATAACGATATAATAAATGAGGGTGGAAATTCAACCGCCCTTGTTTTCCCCGAAATTGCCGATAGAGAATTATCATCAAGCGAAAGTGCTTCATCTTGTAACAAATCATCACCATAGCGAATGCACCCGAGGGGTGGCGTGGTTCTGGGGCCCTTTGCCGACACCTTTGCTTATGATTTATTCATTAGATTGAGTGCATCAAAGGCTCAGTGGCCAATTTTTGGTTCGGCGGCTGTTGCGTCAAGCAGGAAGTTCCATTACAATCGATTCGCTCGAGGAAAGAGCCCTTGTTTTCCTCCGGCGCCACGGATGCAAGGCCGGAAAATAATGATGGAGAGGCCATCACCCAGATAGCTCCTGCTTGGGAAAGCATTTCCATGAAAGGATTGGAGAAAGTTGTCACCGCCAAGGGACGGAGATTTCTCCTCAAGGTGGAGACGTCCGAAGACGCTCGCGATTACGCCAAATACGAAGCCCTGCGCGAGGAAATCTGGGCTTTTCCAGAAGACCACCTTCCGGGCACGCGCAACCTGATGTGCGAGAATTTCCTCCACGATGGAAGCGCCCTCTTCATCGGTGTTTACAGCGAACAGCCGGATGGCCGATTAAGCGCTGACCCAGAGTCCTTTGTCGCCTTTTCTTACGGTTTTGTTGGCCTCAAGGACAAGACCATCGGCTTCCGGCGGCCCGATAACCTCCTGTTTTATTCCCAGTACACAGGAGTCAAGGAGACATACCGCCGCTATGGCCTCGGTGTCCTCATCAAGGAATTCCAGAGAGAAAAAGTGCTCGACATCTTCGGCATCACGACCATCACCTGCACCTATGACCCGCTGACCGGCGTCAACGCCTGGCGGAATGTCCACTATTTCCAGATGGAAGTTGTCGAGTATCGGGTCTCAACCTACGGCGAGTACGGGGGGCTGCTCAACCGTCTCGACGTGCCGAGCGACAGGTTTTATATGAGCTGGGATTTGACCAAGAAAACCGGGCCGAGAGAAGGCGCGATGAAGAGCTCACCCGATGAGGCAGCCTCCCTCGTTCGAGTTGAGGAGAAAACGGTTGAAGGCCGGACCGGTCCGATTCGATTGGAGCTTGCCTCAAGCCTTGATTTAACTCCTCTCAAGGAAGCTCCCGAGTGTCTTTTTGTCCGGATTCCGCGGGATTTTTATGCCATGCTTCAGGAGACGGATGTCGAGGCCGAGCCTGTCCGACGCATTCCCCTGGACTGGCGGCTTCGGACAAGGGAGGCCTTCCAGGCGTTGTTTGAGCGGGGATACAGGGTCGTCGATTTCTCGAGGACAACCGATATGCCCCCCAAAAATTACTATTTCCTTCGGAAGGGGACTCAAGAATGATTTATTCAGGCCGACGGTCGATGAAGTCTCGGCCGAGTAGCTGCGCTCTTCTTTTCTTTTTTTCTTTTCTCCTCATTCTCCTTGGAGGATGCAGAAAGGCGAAGACGCCAGCCGATATCATCATCACCAACGCTCGGGCTTACACGGGGGATGGACAAAAGCCGTGGGCGGAGGCCGTGGCCGTTCGGGGTGGGCGCATCCTCTTTGTGGGGCCAACGGAGAAGGCTCTCCGGTATCAGCGCCCCGCCACCAGAATTATCGACGCCGGCGGTAAGCTTCTCCTTCCCGGGTTGATGGACAGCCATGTCCATTTTGTGAGCGGCTCTGAGAGCCTGGGCAAGGTCGACCTATCCGGGACGCGGACGGTTGAGGAAATGCAGGCGAGAATCCGGCAGTTCGTCCGGGACCACCCGCAAGCGGAGTGGATTCAGGGATGCGGCTGGATGTACGCTGCCTTTCCCGGAAACATGCCCCACAAGAAATATCTTGACGAGGTCGTGCCCGACCGGCCAGCCATGATGAGCTGCGCCGATGGACATACGACCTGGGCTAACAGCCGAGCTCTCACTCTGGCTGGAATCGACCGCCATACGCCAGACCCCGAAAACGGCAAAATCGTTCGCGACGAGACAGGCGAGCCCACGGGCGCCCTGCTTGAAGAGGCGGGGTCGCTTGTCTCCCGCCTTATCCCCCGCCCAACGGCTGAGGAGAGGCTGGCTTCGCTTCGGGAAGGCCTCGGCGAGGCAGCGCGAGTTGGCGTTGTCCGGGTCCACGGCATGGGGGGTGAATTTGGAGCGCTCGAACTTCTGGACCGATTGCGCCGCGACGGGAGTCTCACGGTTCGGTTCCTTATCACCATGTGGATTGAGCCGCCCGGACCAAAGGCGGAAGACTGGAAGGCCTATGAGGAGGCGCGCGCTCGATACAACGATGAATGGCTTTCGGTCGGCGGAGTGAAGCTCATGCTCGACGGGGTTATCGACTCCATGACCGCAGCCATGCTCGAGCCTTACGCAGGACAGGCCGAATACCGGGGTAAGCTCTTCTGGGATGCGGAGGCCTTCAAGAGGACGGTTATCGAATGTAACGCCCGCGGCGTCCAGGTTTCGACCCACGCCATCGGCGACGCTGCCATTCGTCTCGCCCTCGATGCCTATGAGGAGGCGGCGAGGAGGACGGGTCGCCTCGACCTCCGCAACAAAATCGAGCATGCCGAAAACATCGCCGCTTCGGATATCCCCCGTTTCGGCAAGCTTGGTGTCATCGCCAGCTTCCAGCCGCTCCATGCCAACCCCGACCCGACGTGGATGAGCACCTGGATTGAGTACGTCGGTCCAGAGCGGGAGCGAAGAGCTTTCCCCTGGAAGGCTGTCCTCGATAGGGGAGGGTGTGTTGCCTTTGGGAGCGATTGGCCCGTCGTCACGCTCAACCCCTGGCCGGGGATTCAGATGGCTGTGACGCGCCAGGACTTCGAGGGCCAGCCGCCTGGCGGCTGGGTTCCGGAGCAAAGGGTGAAGCTTGAAGATGCCATCCGTGCTTACACCCTGGGTGGGGCTTACGCCATGCACCGCGAAGAGGAGGAGGGCTCCATCGAGGCCGGTAAACTGGCCGACCTCGTCCTTGTCTGGCCGAATATTTTCGAGGTCGACCCGCGTGAAATTTCAAAGACTCGAGTTGTCCTGACGATGGTCGGCGGCCGAATCGTCTTCGCGGGCGATTGAGTCCTTGACATCTGGTCACTTCAGACTTTATTATCGGTGCCTTCGGGAGATGGGCAAGAAGGAGAAGGAGGAGGCGCCGATTAGCTAATGAGAAAAAGGAGAAAAAAATGAAAAAAATCAGCCAGGAAGTCAAAACACTGATCGAGGAGGCCATCAAGCTGGAAATAAACGGCCAGGCCTTCTTCAAAAAGGCGGCCGACATGACTCGCCATGAGCTCGGCAAAAAAATGTTCCATCGGCTGGCCGAGGAGGAAGTCAAGCACCTGGACGCTTTCAGTCGGCTGTTCAGCTCGGTCATCAAATCGGACGACTGGAAAAAGCAAGTCAAAAGGGAGGAGTTGAAGGGGCCTTCTTCTGTGATCGAAGAGCTCGAGCAGAGGATGAAGAGAGCGGAGGGGCAGAGCGAAGTTGAAGCGCTCCGCATCGGCATGGAGCTTGAACAGAAGGCCATCGATTTTTTCAGGCGTTCGGCCACCTCGATGGCCGACCCGGCGGCCAGAGAAATTTTCGAGAAAATCGCCGACGAGGAAAGATTCCACTACGACCTTCTCCAGGCTCAGTACGATTCGGTGACAGGAACCGGTTTCTGGCTCGACAGTGCTGAGTTCCAGATGGATGGCAAGTACTGATTTTTTTGGTCTTGAGCGGCGATGGATGTAAACTCCCCCCGGAAGGAGGTTATTCGACCGGGGGAAGCGTAAGACCCTCAGGCTCAAAGATCACCCGACGTTCACCCTCTTCCACCTGCCCGAGCTCGATGAGTTCGTAGCCGGCTTTGGCACCCACTTCCAGCGTTCTGTCCACTTCTTTTTCGGGCACGAAGATATAGAATCCGATGCCCCAGTTGAAAGTGGTTAAGCAATCTTCAAGGCTGACGCCGATTTCCCGCATGAAGAGGAAAAGCGGTGGTATCTTTTCCACCCATCTCTTGATTCGGTAGGTAAAAGGCCTTTTCTCATAGGCAATCTTCGACACGCCGCCGCCCGTTCCCGCGAGGAGCGAGTGAACCTCGATTCGATTTTCGAGGAGGGCCTCGACCAGGCTAACATAGGAGCGGGTGGGGATGAGCGCCTCCTCACCGAGCGTTTTTCCGTTTGGGAGCTCGTGGAGAAATTTATCCTTGAGTGTTAGCGCCCGCTTGATAACCAGGGAAATCCCGTTGGAATGAATGCCGGACGAGGTCGCTCCGATGATCCGGTCGCCGAGGCGCAATTTTTTTCCGGTGACCATTCTTTCGGCGGGAGCGATGATTCCGGTAACACAGCCGGAAAGAGAAGGGGCGCTCCTTACGGGCGGCTCAGCCTTGATGAGATAGCGAAGGGCTGGCGATTCGCCAGCGGGAAGAGCCATGCCGCACATCGCGCAGGCTTGAAAGAAGCTCTCCGCCAGGTCCTGGCTCCGCTTTTCGTCCATGAACCACTCACTGTCTCCGGCGGCCACTTCATCCGTGTAGATAACGGGAAGTGCTCCCTGACAGATCACGTCGTTGGCGGCCATCAGAGCTGTGTCAATGCCGATACCTTCGTAGTAAGTCCTTCCCGTTCCCGCATGCTGGTACATCCATTCGGCGATCCAGTTCTTGTTGCCCAGACCCTCCTGGGTCTGGCACCACAGGTGGGGCTTGTCTCCGCGGTAGCGAAAAACAACGCCATGAAGACCCAGGCTCTCTTCCTCGATGAAAACATCCCGCTTGTTGGGGAAGGCGAGCGTCCGCTTTCCCGCCCGGACCATGGCCATTTTGAAGGGCTCGATCTTGGCGTAGTCGACACCGCTTTGAGCGTATTCAGATTTTGGCTTTTCCCGGGACATCTCAAGCTCTCTTTTCGAGTTCCTCCAAGTCCGCTTTGGATGGATGGTTGGGAATGACGGCGATGGTCCTTCCTTTGTACTCGAAGACTTCTTTGTCGTCGTCGGTGATCTCAGCAATCATCTCTGCTTTTACGCCTTTGGCGTGGATGACGGCCAGGACATCATCGACGTCTTTTCCTTCTACCTGAATGGCCATCCGGCCCTGGGTTTCGCAGATCATGATTTCTTCCGGCGTGATATCTTGGACCTTGAGGGGGACTTTGGACAAATTGACGGAGGCGCCGAAGCCACCGTACCTGGCCGATTCGCATATCGCGGCGCCGATACCAGCCGCGCCCAGGTCAGAACACGCTTTCACCTTGCCGGTGCGAAAAGCGGCCAGAGTGGCTTCCATGACAAGCCTTTCTTCCTCAAAGAGAGCGATGGCTGGACGCATTTCTTTGACCAGACCGGCCCGGTAGAGAGTGTCGTTGCCGTCGTTTCCGGTTTGACCGATGAGGATGACTTTATCGCCGGCTCGTTTGGCCGGCTTGGTCAGCGGCTGGCTCGTGACCAGCTTCCCGATGACGGAAACAACGACCGCGGGGACGATGTCGGAAAAGGAAGTCGAAAAACCGCCGCCGATGATGAAGACATCCATGGCCTGGCACATGTCCCTCAGGCCTTTGACCATCAAGTCCACTCTTTCCCGGCTTGTCATTTCGACGCACTTTCCGCAGGTGCATTTCCCGTCAAAGCCGCAGGGGCCGACAAGGACTTTCTCGTGGAGGGGCCGGGTGCCGATAAAATTCAGGAGAAAAATGGGCCTCGCTCCCATGGCCAAAACATCGCGCATGGCCCCGCCCGCGCCCGTGGCGGCGGCATCATAAGGCCTCGGCACACAGGGAGAACAGTGACTTTCCATCTTGGCCACAAAAAGACAATCCGTATCGGGAAATTTGGCCACGGCCGCATCATCTCCCGGGCCGACGACCAAAGCGCCGGGGAACATCTTGCTGACCTGGTCATTCAAAGCCTCGATGGCCTTAAAATCGATGGCCTTGTCGATGTTGTGGTGGAGATGGACGAACAAAGCGTGCATCAAAGCCTTTTCGATGGTGTTCATCTTTAGACTCCTTAAAATAGAATCTTATGGATAAGATAGCATGATGACGAGATGCGCCTCCGCGGGGAGTTGACCGACTTCCCGTTGGAAACTTCTTAATCAAGAAGGGCACAGAGGAATTATGCTGGTATTGACCATCATCGTCAATACTCGCCCCTCACGGGGCTGGATGAGTGAGGCGAGTTGGTAAGGTCAGGGAGAGTGGTCAACCCTCGGCGCAAGCGGGAGGCCGCCGTCTCAATGAGGCCAACCTTGGTTACCCCAAATCGAAGCGGTCAAGCATCATCACTTTATTCCAGGCAGAGATAAAATCTTTGATGAATTTCTCTTGGTTATCGTCGCTGGCGTAGAATTCTGCGACTGCTCTTAGTTCCGCGTCGTGACCAAATATCAGGTCGACCCGCGTGGCGTGCCATTGGAGCTTGCCGGTCTTGCGATCATAGCCTTTAAATTTTGTTTTCAATTCATCTTCTGCTTTCCATTCTGTGTTCATGTCCAGCAGGTTGACGAAGAAATCATTGGTCAGGACACCCGGCCGATGAGTGAATATCCCATTGTCTGAATTATCGTAATTGGCCTTTAAAGCCCGCAGGCCACCTACGAGCACGGTCATTTCTGGCACAGAAAGAGTGAGTAATTGCGCTTTATCCACCAATAGATGCTCCGCGTCGGCCGATGCCCATCTTCTTGCATAATTGCGAAATCCGTCGGCGAGTGGCTCGAGAACGGCAAAGGAATCAACGTCCGTTTGTTCCGGCAAAGCATCCATCCTGCCAGGGGTAAAGGGAACACTTATGTCATACCCGGCATTCTTTGCGGCTAGCTCAACGGCGGCGCAACCTCCCAGGACAATGAGGTCAGCCAGCGAAATCTTTTTTCCGTCTTCCCGGCTGGCGTTGAATTCGGTTCGAATCTTTTCGAGAAGACCGAGCACTCTGGCTAACCTTGGTGGGTTGTTTACTTCCCAGTTCTTTTGCGGTTCCAACCGAATACGGGCGCCGTTGGCACCGCCTCTTTTATCAGAATTCCGATAGGTCGAGGCCGAGGCCCAGGCGGTCGTGACCAGTTCAGAAACGGAGAGCCCAGAATCAAGAATTTTTTTCTTCAACTTGGCAATGTCTATTTCATCAACTAACGCGTGGTCGACTTTCGGAATCGGGTCCTGCCAGATTAGGTCTTCTTCAGGGACTTCGGGACCAAGATATCTTGACTTCGGACCCATGTCCCGGTGAAGCAGTTTGAACCACGCCCGGGCGAACGCATCCGCGAACAATTCTGGATGGTCGAGAAACTTTCTCGAAATTTTTTCATAGACAGGGTCGTATCTCAGGGCCAGGTCGGTTGTGAGCATTTTTGGCAGATGCTTTCTATTCGGGTCGTAAGCATCCGGAATAGTTGGTTCTGCATTCTTGGCGACCCATTGGTGGGCACCGGCCGGGCTCTTGCTTAATTCCCATTCATATTCGAATAGATGTTTGAAGAAGTCGTGACTCCATTTAGTTGGAGAAGTTGTCCAGGTTACCTCGAGTCCGCTGGTCAGAGTGTCAGGGCCCTTGCCCGTCTTGTACTTGTATTTCCAGCCCAATCCCTGTTCTTCGAGGTCAGCCGCCTCAGGCTCCGGTCCGAGAAGTTTAGGATCACCCTGACCGTGACATTTACCCAGCGTATGTCCGCCGGCGATCAGAGCAACGGTTTCCTCATCATTCATGCCCATCCGAGAGAAGATTTCACGAATGTCCTTGGCCGCTGCCACTGGATCCGGGTTGCCGCCAGGTCCTTCGGGGTTGACATAAATGAGTCCCATTTGAACTGCGGCCAGCGGACTTTCGAGATTGTTTTTGCCCGCATAGCGTTTATCGTCGGCAAGCCACGCCGTTTCTGAACCCCAGTAAATACTTTCGTCCGGTTCCCAAGCGTCCTCCCGCCCGCAGCCAAAGCCAAAGGTTTTAAATCCCATGGATTCGAAGGCCACGTTGCCTGCCAGGACCAATAGATCCGCCCAGGATATTTTGTTGCCGTACTTCTTTTTTATCGGCCAAAGGAGCCGACGGGCTTTATCCAGATTAACGTTATCCGGCCAGCTGTTGAGAGGGGCGAACCGTTGAAAGCCACCGTTCGCCCCTCCTCTCCCATCCCCTATTCTATAGGTCCCCGCGGCGTGCCATGACATTCGAATGAAAAGGGGGCCGTAGTGTCCAAAATCGGCAGGCCACCAATCCTGGGATTGAGTCATAAGCTCCGCCAAGTCTTTTTTTAACGCATGATAATCAAGATGCTTAAAGGCCTCCCGGTAGCGAAAATCCTTATTCAGTGGATTGGAAAGGGAAGAATTCTGCCGGAGAATTTTCAGATTCAGTCGGTTTGGCCACCATTCTTCAATTTTTTTGCCTCGCCGGGCAAACCGGCTTCTGGCTGATTCAACCACTGAATTCTTGCTCCTATTGGGGTTGCCTTTCCTTTTATCTTTCATCGCTTTACCTCCTGATTTTTTTTAGCCGGCATTTTTGGCAGAGCCCATAAAATTCCACATGGACCTTGCTTATCTCAAAACCTTGCCCTTCCCCCGCGGCAATTTCTGGTATTTTCTTTATGGCCACGTCTTCCACCCGGTTACATCCTGTACAGAGGAGATGGTGATGCCAGCTCGTGTTCGGGTCAAACCTTTTTTTATAGGGGCCAGTTCTTAATTCCTGAATTAACTCATTTTGTTTCAGTGTCTCCAGGATGTTATAAACTGTGGCTATAGAGATTGTTGGAAACTGCTTCTTGACAGCCTGATAGATATCCTCGGCCGAAGGATGGCTTTTTTTACCCTCAAGATAATCAAGGACGGCCAACCTCTGGGGAGTGAGCTTTATGCCCAGGTTCCTATATTTATTGATATTCATTATTAGAAAATAATTTATATCATATTAAATTAATTTTTGTCAAGTGCTTAGTTTTCATTACTTTATTCTGGCTTTGCCATGAAGCGCAGAACCTCTCTAACATTATGCCGCTAGGAGAAAAGGGGTACCCAAATAGACTGGCGTTGCCGTGATACCTGCGCTCGATTTGTCCGTGGCCGGGCAGAAACTCGTGGTCTTGAAGCTCGTTCCCCTATGCTGATTGAAGCTTCTTCTTGCCCCACCTCTATGGTATACTGGCCTGTGACGTTGCGGCTGAATGGCCGATACTCGCCCCAAACAGGAAGCCGACCTCGTGACAAGCGAGAGAAACAAAACCCACGGATTGAACCGGCTGATCCATGAGACCAGCCCATACCTGCGGCAGCACGCTTCCAATCCTGTTGACTGGTACCCTTGGGGCCTAGAAGCCTTGGAGCGAGCCCGGGCTGAGGACAAGCCCATCTTCCTCAGCATCGGCTACTCGGCCTGCCACTGGTGCCATGTCATGGCTCGAGAATCTTTTGAGGACCCGGAGACGGCCGAGCTGATGAACCGCCTTTTCGTCAACATCAAGGTGGACCGGGAGGAACGGCCAGACCTGGATGCGATTTACATGACTGCGGTTCAGGCTATGACTGGCCAGGGGGGCTGGCCCCTGAGCGTCTGGCTGACGCCCGACGGCTCGCCATTCTACGGAGGGACCTATTTCCCGCTCCATGACCGGCACGGATTGCCGAGCTTCCGCCGAGTCCTGGTGGCGGTGGCCGAGGCTTACCGAGAGCGGCGTGGCCAGGTCGAGGAGAGCGCTGCCCAGGTGCGTAGCGCGCTCCAGCGAACCAGCTTGGTGAACTCTGCCGAGGGTTCGCTTGACCCGACAATCGCCGACCAGGCCTTTCAGGGCCTGCTTCGAAGTTACGACCGGCGGGAGGGTGGATTTGGATTAGCCCCCAAGTTTCCCCCGCCTATGCTGCTTGGCTTCCTCTTGCGCTACCACTACCGCACCAACAACGGCCAGGCCTTGCAGATGGTCGTCCACACGTTGCGCAGGATGGCGCGAGGGGGAATGTATGACCAATTGGGCGGCGGTTTTCACCGCTACTCAGTGGACCGGTACTGGCTTGTACCCCACTTCGAGAAGATGCTCTACGACAATGCCCAACTCGCCCGGTCATATTTGGAGGCCTGGCTGGTAACGGGCGAGACCGAATTCCGCCGGGTGGCCGAGGAAACCCTTGACTACCTCGTGCGGGATATGACCGATCCAGCTGGTGGATTCTACTCCGCCCAGGATGCTGACAGTGAGGGCGAGGAAGGAAAGTTTTTCGTGTGGAAGATGGAAGAACTGGTCGAGATTCTTGGAGCAGACGATGCCAGGCTGGTGGCGGCCTACTACGGCGTCACAAAGCACGGCCGTTTCGAGGGCAAGAACATCCTCCACGTGCCGGCGGCCCTTTCGACGGTGGCCCGGCGAATGGGCGTTCCGGCCCACCAACTGCGAGCAGTTCTGGACCGGGCTCGCCCCCGCCTGCTTCAGGTCCGTCAGAGCCGCGTCAAGCCCGGGCGGGACGACAAGGTGCTGACCTCTTGGAACGGCCTGGCCCTGCGAGCCTTCGCCTTTGCCGCTGCCGCGCTGAGCCGGGACGATTACCGGCTGGTCGCCGAGCGAAACGCCGAGTTCCTCTGGCGGAAGCTGCGCACGGCAGAGGGCCGGCTTTTGCGAGTTTGGGCGCCTGCCTCCCTGACCGGCGATGAGCCTCGGGCCCGCTATAACGCCTACCTGGAGGACTACGCCAACCTGATCGATGGTCTGCTGGCCCTCTACCAGCTTAACTTCGACGTGCGCTGGCTCGAGTTCTCCCGCGAGCTGGCTGACGCCATGATCGAGCAATTCTGGGACGAAGAAGCTGGCTGTTTCTATCAGACGAGCCACGATCACGAGCCGCTGGTCGCCCGGCTCAAAGACGTGGTCGACAACGCTGTGCCGGCTGGCAACTCGGTGGCGGCTGACATCCTCGGGCAGTTGGCCGTTTTAACGGACGGAAGGACCAGGGCCAGTGGCCGCTCCTACGCATCCTATGCCGAGGCGATCCTGCTCCTCTTGCGGGAAGCCATGGCTCGCCAGCCACTGGCCTTCGGCCATCTATTAAGCGCGTTGGAGCGGCGTTTGGTCAGGCCGCTGGAAGTGGCCGTGGTTGGTCCGCCAGCAGACCCGCGTGTCCAGGCACTGCTGGCCGAAGTGCGGCAGCGCTTCCTTCCTCAAGCGGTGGTCGTGTTGGCTCCTTCCGACGAGGCGGCCAGAGCGCTGGCAGCCACCATCCCTTTGCTGGCTGGACGGAGCCAGCTTGGGGGGCAGCCTACGGCTTACGTGTGCCAGAACTTCGCCTGTCAGTTGCCAGTAACCGATCGCCAGGGATTGGCCGCCCAGCTAAAGGCCCTGGCGAAAAACTCAAAATAGAGTCAAGGAAAAGCGCCTCCCGGTCCAGAATTATGAATAGGTCAGGTCGAAGCCTTTCCGTAGCTGAAGAATTAGGTCGGACCCTAAGAAACAGAAAAGGAGGTTCTCGCTGAGACCGGGAATCTAACCGCGGCATTCAAACCTAAACAGACTTGGGTCGGGTAGCTACCAAGAGTTCGTGCGAAACGCAGATACGGGTGAAAATTCACCTCGTTGCCAAAGGTCTGGATGGTCGCCATAACGCCGGGCATAAGTTTAATCTTTTTGAACTCCAAGAGCTGGACATAACCCAAGCGGATTCTGAAGGGAGGTGAATACCTAAAAGGGAAAAAGGGATTGAATGGCTCTCCCGAAAGCAATGATCCCGACGGCCTCACGGCCGAAGGCGAGGATTCCGACACTCCTCCAACCGACGGCCAGGATTCCGATAGCCAAGTATCCCAAGGCGAAAAGAGAAACAGAGACGACGCCCAGGCCTACGACGCTCACGGTGACCACGCCGATTCCCCATACCCCCACTGCCCCTATGCCCAGAGAAATTGTTCCTACAGTGAAAACACCGCGGGCTTCAAGAAAACCCAATGAAAAAAGACCGGTTGCCCTTGTTCCAATAGCCACCAATCCCTTCGCGTGCCGCACTTTTTCTTCCTCTTTCCTAAACCCTAAGTTGACGGCGAGGAGGGGCCAACCGAGAATTCTTGATCTTGACTCATATTGATAATCCAGAGTGAGAAGGCCTCGAAAAAGGGCAGCCAGGGATGTTCGGATGCGGAAGATTGCTGAACCGATAAAGCCGAGACATCCCTTCCTGGAGGCAGAATCTGGAGGGCGAGATTGACCCGGTGTTTCGATGCCATCCATTGGCTCACCTTTTCGCCAATGTATATCTATTGTCCTTGTCCGAGTCAAGCCGAAATTAGGAATCGGAAGCAGCAAAACGTTAGGCGGTCGGTTCGGACGACCTGGAGCCGTGTCCGGCCCCCGCACCCCGGGGAACCAGTCCCGTCGGTTCGCCCCGTCGGAACATCGACGGGTCCACCATCAGCTACTGGAGCTTCCGGCCGGCTCCAAGCCGCCCGAAACGCAAAAAAATAAATTGTTTACAAGCTCATTGATCGAGAAGAAGGCATGGAGCGATTGGACAGCATGAGGATGGAATCCCTTAATGAGGCCATGGTGGAAATCTATGAAAAGGTGAACTCACCGGAATATTCCTGTTGTGGTGAGAGAACGGGAAGAAAGGACGGTTGACTGAGCGAGGGAAAAATGGTGAAATAGGGCTCCGTCAATCGTCCGAAAAGGAGGGAGTGCAATGTCAAGATGGTTCAAAAGAACAGTCGTTGGCTGGTCCATTTTCATCCTCCTCTTTGTCGGCTCGGCCTTCGCCGGGCTTCTCTTCGACAAGGCTGAATACGCAGCCCGACGGGCCAAGCTGATGGAGAAGATTCCAGATGGAGCAGCCGTTATTTTCGGCGCCCAGCCGCTAACAAGTTATCATGATTATCGCCAGAACAATGACTTCTTCTACCTTTGTGGAGTCGAGGTGCCGAACGCCGTCCTCGTCATCGACGGAGTGCGCAAGACGAGCCTCCTTCTGTTCACGGCCACCGAGCGGATCCTCCGCAACGAGGGCCTGAGTCTCGACCTCCTCAAGAATCCCCAGGAGGTCACGGGAATAGAGAGAGTGGCCCCAGCAGAAGAGCTGGACATGGTCTTGACCATGTTAGCGAATCAGGGGCGAATCATCTACACCCCTTTTAAGCCCGAGGAGCTGGCGCGGGAGGCCAGCCTTGAGAAACTCCGGACTCTGCAGAGAAACATGATCCTTCATCCCTGGGATGGGCGGCAGACGAGGGAAGGACGGTTTGTCAGCCTCCTCCGTGAGCGTTTTCCCGGACTTGAAGTCCGGGATTGCTCGCCGCTCATCTGGGAGATGCGGACCATTAAATCACCCGCCGAGATCGAGGTCATGCGACGGGCCGCCCGGATTGGCGTTAAAGCGATGAACGAGCTGATGAAGGCCGCCCGGCCCGGCATGTATGAATACGAGCTGGCTGCGATTTTCCAGTATGTCTGCAAAAAGGAAGGTGCCCAGGACCTTGCTTACTACATCATCATCAGCTCGGGCGAGAACCATCCTTATGTCCATTATTACAAGCATGATCGCCGCCTCGAGGATGGAGACTTTCTCGTCGTCGACGCTGGACCGGACGTCGATTATTACGACACGGATATCACGATTTCCTTCCCGGCTAACGGCAAGTTCACCCCCCGGCAGAAGGAAGTCTATGAGGCGGCTAAGGCCGTCCACGAGGCCAACCTGAGGGTCTACCGACCGGGTCTCACTCTTGAGCAATGCCGGAAGGAAGTCGAAGAAATTCTTCAGAAACAGGGCTTCGACCTGAGTAAAGATTACTTCAAAAGGATGCGCGGCGGTTTCGGACACTATGTCGGGATGGCCGTCCACGACGTCGGCGGCGGGCCGACAGTTCTCCAGCCAGGGATGGTTTTTGCCAACGAGCCCCTCCTCATTTACCCCGAAGAGAAACTCGGCGTCCGGGTCGAGGACACCGTGCTCATAACGGAGACGGGCTGCGAGAACCTGACGGCGGGCATCGCCCGCGAGGTCAAGGACATCGAGGCGCTGATGAAGAAAGACGGCATTCCCCAGGTCTTGAAGAAAAACGGCCTTTACTGACCCATCCTCTGATCACCGACCTCTCGGCTGACCCCTTTAAAAGGTCAGACAGCGTTGTCACGGCTATCCCCGAACAGCCTTTGTCCTGGCTTGGGAAGCCGAAATCGAGTGTCTCGGTCTTGCTTTTCCCATTCTTCGCTGCGGGGCGGAGCTTTCTGGCCGTTGACAAGGATACCGTTCTCGTGGCGAAAGGAATAGACAATAGACCCCGAGGCCGATTCGGCGACATAATAATCCTCTTTCGAGGGATGAGTAAACCTTGCGCCAGGCTTTTTCGTATAAAATAAAAGAAATAGCGATTCTGAGTGTGACGACGCAATTCGGCGATTCCAAGAAAGGAGGTAATCCATTGAAGAGGTTGATTTTGCTGCTTTTTACGGCCGGGTGGATTCTCTTCGGCACCCCCTTTGTCGGGGCGCAGGCGGAGAAGAAACCCCAGCCTAAGGTCCCACTCCCGATGGACCAGCTCGCCGAGTCCTTAGCTCAGCGGCTGGGCAACAATCTCGATGTCAAACACATTGTCGGCGAGCCGATGAAGGTCGGCCGGGTGACCATTATCCCGGTCATGATGATTGAGCTCGGGTTTGGGGGTGGCGGCGGGGGCGCTCCCCAGAACCTCGACCTGGGCGGGAAGGGGTTTTTTATGAGCGGCGAGGCCAGGCCCATCGGGTTTGTCGTGGTCAGCAAAGCGGGAACGCAGTTTATCAGCGTGGCCAAGATTCCCCGCAAGTAAGGAGTTGCCCATGAAGTCACATTATTCTGGCATTCTTGTGTTGGCGGCGACTTTTCTTTTCGCTGGCTCGGCTCTCGGGCAATCTCAAGTGCCGCTCGAGCGCCCTCTGGCCAACTTCGACAAGCTCATTTCTGGGCTTAAGGTCGGCTCGGTGATGGGCAAGCCCATCCAGGTGGGCGAAACGACGGTTATCCCCTTTGCCAAGATTTCGTTTGGCCTGGGCGGTGGCGGCGCTATGATGGCCTATGGCGGCGGCATGGGCGGTAAGACCATCCCCATGGGCATCTTGATTGTCGAAGGAGAAAATGTCAGGGTGGAGCTGTTCCCGGAAGAAGAGAAAAAGCCGTCTTTTCTCCAGGAGATGCTGCCTGTTCTCCTGAAATTGCTGCCTGAGATCATGGGCGGGAAATTTCCAGGCGCGCCACCCAAGCCAGCCGGCACTTCTGGTCAGGCAAAAGAAGGCGGGAAACCGAGCGTGGCCTTGAAGGAAGCGTCGGTCGAGGAGATGAAGAAGCTCTTTTCGGAGAAGCGCTATGCCGAGGCCAACGACATGGCTGATTTGCTTTTAAGCAAAGAGCCGAATAACGCCGACCTCCATGCCTGGAAAGGGCATATCCTGGGAAGGATGGCCCAGGGAAACCCTATGGATATGATGAAATACGGGATGGCCGCCATGCAGGAGTATGAGAAAGCTCTGGCCATTGACCCGGGGAACGCTGAAGCTCATCTTGGCCGGGGCATAGGCAGGTTGATGACCCCGCCCCAATTCGGCGGCAGTGTGGACGGTGCCATCGAGGATTTCGAGGTCGCCTGCGCCGGGAAACCGACTCCTGAGGCTTACTACTATCTGGGCGAGGCCTACAGGAAAAAAGGGTTAACGGACAAGGCCAGGGTTGCTTACAAAAGAGCGCTCGAACTGAGGACCGATTATCCGGAAGCGGCCAAAGCGCTGGCGGAGCTGAAATAAGAATCTCCTCAAAACCTCAGCTTGAGGCCGGCGACAATCCCAAAGCCGCTTAAATCCACCTCCGCTTCTCTGGCCACCCGGTAACCCCTTGGTTTCTCTGGAGTGATGAAAAGAACAGGGTAATCCACGCCTTCGAGATAAAAGAGAGTTCCCTCAGTTGTTTCAGCCGCGCCGAGTTCTACATATTTTCCGGTCCCCTTGAAGGGCTTGATTTTCGCATGCCGACCTGTGCCCTCCAGCAAAAAAGCGATATTGTTCGAGAGCATGATTTCAAGGCCGACGCCGCCGTGGAAGCCCAAGCCCTTGGCCGTAGCGGAATGGTCGAGTGTCCAATTTTCGCCATGGATTTCCCACTCCCACGTGTATTTGGCGAAGTAATAATCTGCATTTTCACTTCGTCGCTCGGGCCATTGATGATGAGCTCGCTATAGCGCTTGCCCTGGACATAGCTGGCCCCAATGCCATGAGCAACTCGCGGGTTTAGATAGAAAAGGAGAGCCGCACCTCCCTCCAGGCTCATTTTGATGGGATTGACTTTGCCGGAAAGGGTGGCGCCGGGATACCGGGCATAGAACCCAGCGTGCATATCGGTCCACCCTTTTGTCCCCCGGTTGATGTCCGTCGGGGAGAGTGTGGCCGCACTGCCACAAAGCCTCAACTCATCGCCGGCGAAAAGGATGGGGTCGGGCTCGAGCGAGTTTATTCGATCAACGATTTTCTTCATGCGGGAAGGGCGAACGAGAATCCCCATGTGGATGTCGGAGGCCAGAGCGATATCGAGCGAGCGGAGGGAACCTGCTGATTTATCTACCGTCAGATGGAGACGGCGTATGCGAAGGTGACGAGCGTTGATGAATCCCGCGACGACGATGAGGAGCGACAGGCTGACCACGCCGAATAGAGCGCCTTGCCCCGCCCGGTGCAGGTCGCGGGTAATGGATTGGGGGAGGAAAGAGACGAGGCGATGAGTCAAGCGGGAAAAATCGATAATGAGGATGAGGAGGAAGGCGTAAACCAGGAAGGCCAGGAAGAAGGCGCCGATGGGGAGGAGGGAAGCGCCCACGAGGTGATGATTTGCTCGTTCAGCCATCCGGCCAATGGGGAAAGCCAGGGTAAGAAAGAGAGCCAAAACGACAAAGAACCAAGCTGGCACGCCCAGCCGAGAGAGAACCTGCCAGGCGCGGCGCCAGATGTAGAAATTTATCCCGCCATAGATGCCCAGGACCAGAGTTAAAAAGAGAACAAAGCTGGGAACTTTCACTCGTCTATGCCTTCAGCGGAGTCGTGCTCTCCAAGCTGGTTAAACCAGGCAATCTCTTGGAGCGGCTTCCTCTTTTTTTCGCCGGACGGCTTTTTCTCGGGGTAACCCATGGCGATGAGGGAGACGATTTTGTAGCGCCTCGGAATCTTGAAGAACTTCCTTGTTCTGCTCTCGTTGAACCAGCCGATCCAGCACGTGCCGAGACCAAGCTCTTCAGCCTGGAGGACG
>CAYUKK010000018.1:0-7111 GCA_964445305.1 uncultured Eubacteriales bacterium | reverse complement strand
GAGGTTGCAATTCGGGGCTGATTCCTATATTCTTATTGCATTATGGAAAAACCGATATCCGAAATCCAGATTCCTGAGCTTCGTCTCTTCAAGAGGGGGAAAGTCCGGGACCTTTATGAGGTGGAAGACAAGCTCCTGATTGTGGCCACAGACAGGATTTCTGCGTTCGATTATGTTCTCCCTTCCCTCATTCCGGGTAAGGGAAAAATCCTCACCCAGCTCTCCTGTTTCTGGTTCGACATGATTTCCTACATCTGCCCCAACCATGTCCTGGCGACAGATGTGGAACGCTTTCCTTCCTTCCTCCATAAGTATCGAGATATTCTGGATAAGCGGTCGATGCTGGTGAGAAAGCTCAAGATTTTGCCCGTTGAATGCGTCGTGCGCGGCTATCTGGCTGGCTCGGCCTGGAAGGATTATCAGGAAACAGGAAAGACAAGCGGCGTCAAGCTTCCTTCTGGCCTCAAAGAATCCGACAGACTGCCCCACCCCATCTTTGCTCCCGCCACCAAGGCCGAAGAAGGCCACGACCTCAACATCTCTTTCAAGGAGATGAAAAAGATCATTGGCGATGACGACCTGGCCCAGAAAATCAAAAAGATTAGCCTGAAGCTTTACCAGAAAGCTTCCCTCTACGCCATTTCCAAGGGAATCATCATCGCCGATACCAAGTTCGAGTTCGGCCTGGACGGCGATGACCTCGTCCTGGCTGATGAGATTTTTACGCCCGACTCCTCGCGCTTCTGGCCGCTGGCCAGCTACGCTCCCGGGAAGAGCCAGCCGAGTCTGGATAAGCAGTTTGTGCGAGACTACCTCCTCAGCACAAACTGGGACCGGAATTCACCGCCTCCACCTTTGCCCGAGGAAATCATTGCCCAAACCGCTCGTCGTTACTTCGAAATTTATTCTCTTCTCACCGGGAAGAAAGAATGGTGATGGACGACAGGGTCGACCTCCACATCCATTCGTCGAAGTCGAGCGACGGCGACTTTACTCCCTTCCATCTTTTGAAACTGGCCAAAGAAAACCGCATGCGAGCCATTTCCATCTGCGACCACGACACCGTGGAGGCCTATCCGGAGGCGCTCGAGTGGAGCGAGAAGGTCGGTGTCGAGGTCATTCCCAGTGTCGAGCTGACGACTCTCTTCGACGGCCGGGAATTCCACTGTTTGCTTCCCTTCATCCACTGGGAAAGCAAAGCCCTCAAGAAAATCCTTGCCTATGTGCGCCGCGCCCGGATAGAAGAAGCCAAGGCGCGGCTGGCCAGGCTTCAGGAACTGGGGTTTGAAATCACCCTCGAAGAGGTCCGGCGGGAAGCGGGCGAGGCGCCACCTCTCGGGGTGACCATCGCCCAGGTCCTCATCGAGAAAGGACGTCGCCTCGGGATACCGGCCCTCGAAAAATATTACCGGAGCGAGAATCGTCAGCTCGCCCCGTATATTTTTTATAAAGATTATTTCCTGGAGGGAAGCCCGGCCTATGTTCCCAAGAAGACGATCTCGCTTGTTGATGCTCTCGAGATTGTATCTCGAGACGGCGCTGTGCCCGTGCTCGCCCACCCCGGAGCGTATTTCCAAAGGGCAACCAGGGAGGACCTTCTTGTTCTCAAACAGAAGGGTCTCGTCGGGCTGGAGGTTTATTCTTCCTACCATAGCCCGGAACAAACGGCGTTTTACAAAAAGCTGGCCGAAGAAATGGACCTTGTGGCCACGGCCGGGTCGGATTTTCACGGCCGGATCAAACCCCACATTCCCTTTGGCTTTATCAAGGAGGGGACGTACCGGATGGTGGAAGAATTGAAGAAGAGGAGGGGGTGAATGGTCTTCAACTGGCTGGACATTGTGATTTTTATCGTCGTGCTGGTGAGCCTGATCCTTGGGCTGATCAAGGGATTTATCCGCCAGATTGTCGGCCTGGCCGCCGTTATCGTCGGTTTCCTTCTGGCGGCGAAATATTATCTTCCTGCCTCCCGGGTCGTGGAGCGAGTGATTGACGCTCACGGGTGGTCCCAGCTCGTTGCCTTTCTTGTCGTGTTTATCGCCGTCCTCCTGGCCGGGTGGCTCATTGCTTTTTTGCTCTCCAAGCTCATCCGCGGGCCGCTCAAGTTCCTTGACCACCTCGTCGGTGGAGGCTTGGGCTTCCTCAAAGGGACCCTCATCTCCGGGGTCATTGTTTTCGCCCTCCTTGTATTTCCAGTGGACAGGGGGAGCCTCTTGAAATCCCGGCTCGCTCCTTATTGCTACTGGATAACCAAAGGCTTTGTCCATGTCATCCCTCAGGAGCTCAAGGAAAGGTTCAAGGAGGCTTATCAACAAATCGTCAGGGAGAAGAAGCCCTATGGAAAAGAAATATAGCGAGCTATCCCTCCACCAGAAGCTGGAAATTGTCGTCAAGGAGATGGTCGAAAGAGATGTGCAGTTCAAGGAGGCTGTCCAGGAGTTTGAGAAGATTTTTATCGAGATGACGGCGAGCAAATATGGGGGAAACAAGACCAAAATGGCCAGGGCGATGGGTATCCACCGCAATACCCTCCACAGCCGCGCCAAGGCCCTGAAGATCAAGAAGCTTTTTTAGCACTTCTATTTAAAGACTGCTAAATTTAGGCTAATTTCTCTTGACAAAAAAGGGGATTTTTTGTAAATTAGCACTCTCAAATCTAAACTGCTAAAATCAAAAAAAGGAGGTTTCAATGAAGGTTACACCCCTCTATGACAGAGTTCTTCTCAAGCGATTGGAAGAACAGGAGGTCAAGAAGGGAGGAATCATCATCCCTGACACGGCCAAGGAGAAGCCGCAGGAGGCCGAGGTCATTGCTGTCGGCAAGGGCCGGATGACAGAGGACGGGAAGATCATCCCCCTCGAAGTGAAAAAGGGCGACCGGGTCCTCATCGGCAAGTACAGCGGGACCGAGGTGACCATTGACGGCGTCGAGCACGTCATCCTGCGCGAGGAAGAAATCCTGGCCAAAATCGGCTGAAAGAAGATAAGGAGGATAAGGAGGAAACATGGCCAAACAAATCACTGTCGGAGAAGATGCAAGGCAATCTTTGCTCAAGGGCGTTAACATCCTGAGCAACGTGGTGAAGGCGACGCTGGGCCCCCGTGGCAAGAACGTCATCTTAGAGAAGAAGTTCGGGTCGCCCACGAGCACCAAAGACGGCGTCACTGTGGCCAAGGAGATCGAGCTCAAAGACCCGCTCGAGAACATGGGCGCCCAGCTGGTTAAAGAGGTTGCGTCCAAGACTTCGGATGTGGCCGGCGACGGCACGACGACGGCCACGGTGCTGGCCCAGTCCATCTATTCCGAAGGCATGAAGTACGTAACCTCCGGCGCTAACCCCATGCTCATCAAGAAGGGAATCGACACGGCCGTCGAGGAAGTGGTTAAGGAGTTGAAGAAGCTCAGCCGCGAGGTGAGCGGGGAGATGATTGCCCAGGTTGGCGCCATCTCCGCCAACAACGATGAGTCCATCGGCAAAATCATCGCTGAGGCCATGGACAAAGTCGGGAAAGACGGCGTCATCACGGTTGAGGAAGCCAAAGGTCTGGAGACGACCATGGAGATTGTCGAGGGGATGCAGTTCGACCGCGGCTACCTCTCACCCTATTTCATCACCGACCCGGAGCGGATGGAGTGCGTCCTGGAGAACCCGCTCATCCTTCTCCATGAGAAAAAAATCTCCAACCTCCGCGAGCTTTTGCCGCTTCTCGAAAACGTGGCCAAGATGGGCCGGCCGTTGCTCGTCATCGCCGAGGAAGTCGAGGGCGAAGCCCTGGCCACCCTCGTTGTCAACAAGCTCAAGGGCACGCTCATGAGCGCGGCGGTTAAAGCGCCCGGCTTCGGTGACAGGCGGAAGGCCATGCTCGAGGATATCGCTATCCTGACCGGCGGCAAGGTCATCACCGAGGACATCGGCGTCAAGCTCGAGAACGTCGGTCTGGACTGGCTCGGTGAGGCCAACAAGGTTGTCATCGACAAGGACAACACGACCATCGTCGAGGGTCGCGGCAAGCAGTCCGAAATCCAGGCCAGAATCAAGCAGATAAGGACGCAAATCGAGGAGACGACCTCGGACTATGACCGGGAAAAGCTCCAGGAGAGGCTGGCCAAGATGGTCGGCGGTGTCGCTTTGATTAAGGTCGGCGCGGCCACCGAGACCGAGCTCAAGGAGAAAAAGGCTCGTGTCGAGGACGCCATGCACGCCACCAAGGCGGCTGTTGAGGAAGGCATTGTGCCGGGAGGTGGCGTCGCTTTGCTCCGCTGCCAGAAGGTGCTCGAAAAACTGAAGGTCGACGGCGATATGGCCATCGGTGTCAATATCGTCAAGAGAGCGCTCGAAGAGCCGCTCCGCCAGATTGCCAATAACGCCGGCTGGGAAGGGTCGATCGTTGTCGAGAAAATCAAGGAGATGCCCCAGGACATGGGCTTCAACGCGCTGACGGAAAAATACGAGGACATGATCAAAGCTGGAATCCTTGACCCGACCAAAGTGGTTCGCATCGCCCTTCAGAATGCGGCCAGTATCGCCGGTCTCCTTTTGACGACCGAGGGTCTGGTCTCCGAAATTCCTGAAGAGGAAAAGACGCCCAAGTATCCGACTCCGCCGAGCGATATGTACTGATTCTCGGGGGGACGGTCCGGCTCAAGGACCGTCCCCTTTTTCTTTTCCCGCTGATTCTGTTATAAAAGAGCGGGATGCTCAAATTCTTCGACCGCTATCTCCTTAAGGAGATTACCCCGCCTTTTCTCATCGGTCTTCTCGTCTACTCTTTCGTCCTGCTGATGAACCAGATTTTCCTCCTGGCCGAGCTTTTCATCGCCAAGGGGGTGGCTCTGGGAACCGTGGCCAGAATCTTTTTCTATTTGATGCCCTCTGTCTTTGCTTTTACCATTCCCATGGCCGTGCTCATGGGCATTCTGGCTGGCCTGAGCCGGCTGTCTTCGGATGGCGAGGTCATCGCTTTCAAATCCCTGGGCATTCGGAATACGCGGTTACTCTGGCCTATCCTGTTCTTCGCTGGAGCTGGCTGGCTCGTCACTTCAGGGCTGAGCCTTTACCTGGCGCCGCGGGCCAATCATCTGTGGGTCAGAACCGTGACCGAGTCCGTTCTGGCCAAAGTTCAGTTCAAAATCAACCCGCGCGAGTTCAACGAATCGATTCCCCGGGTTGTTCTTTTTGTCCAGGACATCACTCCGACAAACGAATGGAAGAATATCTTTGTTCATCTTGCCAGGGAGGGTGAAGAACCCAGGGACATCTTCGCCCGCTCGGGCCAGCTCCGTTTTTTCCCCGAGCTCAGACGAGCCACCCTCGAGCTTGTCGATGGCTCCATCCACACGGTGCCTCTATCCGGCGCGGAGCGTTATGGGCTCACTTTCTTCGATAGGGTCGAAGAAGAGATTGAGGTCGAATCGCTTTTCGCCCAGTTTTCGAGAGAGAAGCGAGTCCGGGAGAAGGATATCGGCGAGCTCCTGGCCGAGCTCGGAAGAGTGCGCGAGCGGCGGGCCCAGATTGAAAAAGAAAGGCAGGAAATAGAAGGCCTGGCCGCTGGATTGAGAGAAGCGCGGCTCAGGGATGTCGAATTCCGACTCTGGCAGAATGACCGGGAGTGGCGGTCCCATGAGGTTGAAATCCACAAGAAGTTTGCCCTGCCTTTTGTTTGCTTCATCTTTGTCCTGCTGGGCATTCCCTTGGGCATGTCGACGCGCAAGGGCGGACGGACCAGCGGGTTCACGCTCAGCCTCGGCATCATCCTTGTTTATTACATCCTCATCACGGCCGGCGAAAAAATGGCCATGGACGGAAGGCTCGCTCCATGGCTCGGAATGTGGGGCCCAAATTTCGTCTTTCTTGGTGTGGGGGCCTATCTTTTTGCCAGGTCAGCGAGGGAAAGCCCCTTGCTCATTCTGCCCAGGCGAACGCCAAACAAGAGGGTTTCCCGAACCGTCGTTATCCGCGTTCGGCTGGGCGGGGGGACACGCCGGCTTTTGGCGTGGCGATGGCCGCGGCTATCCATGCCCTTCCCCAACATCCTCGACCGCTATGTCATGCGCAAGTATTTAGCCATTTTTTTTCTTGTCTTTGCTGCCTTGCTCTTGATCTCCATCATCGTCACGTTTTTCGAAAGGCTGGATAATGTTTATCAGCACAACAAAGCGTTAACTCTTCTTCTGACCTATATCCAGTATCGGATACCCGAATTCATCCACTTCATTCTGCCCGTGGCGACCCTGGCTTCGACCCTGCTCACGCTCGGGCTTTTGACCAAATCGAATGAGGTCACGGCCATGAAGGCGTGCGGAATCAGCCTGTATCGGCTCACCCTGTCCATTATTTTTCTGGCTGCACTGGCCAGTCTTTTTGCCTTCGGTATCCAGGAAAGGCTTCTCCCTTCGGCCAACAAGAAAGCTGAGGAAGTTTGGAACCGCATCAACGACATTCCGCCACGGACTTACAATTTCTTGGACCGACGCTGGGTGCTGAGCAAGGACAAGGACAGAATTTTCCATTACCGCTACTACGACCCCATAGCCGGAGTCTTCAGCCAGCTATCCGTTTACGAGCTGGACTTGCCTTCCTGGACGCTCAAGCGGCGGATTTTTGCCGAAAAGGGGCGAATCGAGGGAAACAACCTCTGGTGCATCAAGGGCTGGTCAAGGCACTTTGGCGGCCAGATGTCCGCCCGGCTCGAAGTCTTCAAAGAAATGGGCCTCCGGGTGGAGGAAGAGGCCGGGTATTTCGTCAAGGAATGGAAAGAGCCCTCGTTGATGAATTACGTCGAGCTTAGAAGCTACATCGCCGATATCAAGGAGATGGGTTTTGAGACGAGGCGCTTCGATGTTGATTTGAGCTCGAAGATTTCATTTCCTTTCGTCTCTCTAGTCATGGCCCTCATCGGCATCCCGTTCGCTTTTTCGATGGGCAAGAAAGGCACTCTGGTGGGCATCGGGTTGAGCATCGCCATCGCTATGGTTTATTGGGGAGTGCTGGGTGTGTTCAAGAGCCTTGGTTACGTCGGGTTTCTTAGCGCCTTTCTTGGTTCCTGGGGGCCCAACCTTGTTTTCGGCCTGACCGGCCTTTACCTCCTCTTCCGCCTCCGCACCTAAAAA
>CAYUKK010000017.1:0-7847 GCA_964445305.1 uncultured Eubacteriales bacterium | reverse complement strand
ATCGCTCTCCACCCGGGTTCATTTTATCACCCTCGAGGCGAAAGGGGAAGGGATGCTCAAGGAAAACGACCGTTTCTGCCTCTCCAATGGGCGCTTGGGGTAAGCATTCACGGTGACCCTCGACGGGCTGCCAATTCGCTGTCACGCGGCGCCAGCAATTGGCTATTACTGCCCGGATACGGAGTGGATAAAGGAAGGGCCCCTTCCCTCGCCAGGGAAGGGGCCCTTTTTTGTCGTGCTCCAGCC
Organism: uncultured Eubacteriales bacterium; assembly: GCA_964445305.1. GTDB lineage: Bacteria > Acidobacteriota > Aminicenantia > Aminicenantales > UBA8522 > CAYUKK01. Next base: position 7,601 of record CAYUKK010000017.1, on the reverse strand, counting down.
TCTTTTAGAAGCTGAACCGGATGCCGAACCGAAAGACCCTGGGGTTGAGGATGCGCTTGGTCAGACCAAAATCGGGGCTCTTGAGGTAGTTATCAATGGCCAGGGTGTGGTTGTTGTTGAGAGCGTTAAAGGCGTCAACAGCCACGGCGACTTGAGAGGTCTCGGTGATGTTGAACATCTTCTCGAGGCGGAGGTTCAACTCATAGAAATTGGGAAGGCGGGTATCCCCGAACTTGGCTGGCGAGCCATCCTTGTGTCCATACAAAGTAACAGTTCCGACCCGAGGGACACCGGCAACTCGGGTGTAGTGGGGAATAACATAGCCATCTCTGGCCACAAAGGTAAAGCTCGCATTGATGCCGTAGGGAAATTGATAGAGGCCGGCGAGCTTGGCCATCCAGCGGGAGTTGACGTAGACGTTGGTGATCCCTGAACCACCGCTCTGGGGAGCGATAACTCCGCCGTCATAATATTCGTAGTTGTTCAGGTTGAAATTGTAATCGCCGTTGTAGTGCCACGTCCATTTGGAGAGGGTGAAGGAGCCGTCGAGCATCCAGTTGTGGGATAGCCTCTTCTTTAGGACGATTTCAGCGGCCATGTAGCGCTCGCGTGCTTTTTCAGCTAAAGTTCTGTAGGAAGCGACAGGGATCGCCTTTCTTCCGTAATAATCGGCATTCACCAGCGGGTCGCGGCCAACCTTGTACCAGTTGTCAGCCGTCTCGATAGAGCCGTCGGCCATGATCCCCTTGTCCCACGCAAAGCGTTGTCTCTGCTTGTAGTAGAAAGCAAGACGAGCCGCAAAATCGGTCAGGAGCTCTTTTTCGTAGCCCAGAGAAATCTCATCTAAGATGGGCGTGTTGTAATTGGGATCAATCTTGTTCCGGGGTTCAACTTTCGTGGGGTTGGCGGGGTCAAAACCGGAATACCAGACCCAATAATTAGGGTCGTTGGGGTCTTTGTATTCGCCTGTATCCCAATCGTAGCCAAAAAGCTCGTTGGCAGTCACTCTCCTGTCGCCGTTCGCGTCCACCCACAGAAGCCCGATCTCAGTCCAGCTCGCCCAACCCAGGGGGTTGATGAAATCGGCAATTCCATATCCAGACTGAGAGCCATAGCGAGCCAGGTTCAGCTTGATGACGTCCTTGCCGTTGCCAAAGATGTCGTAGATAAGGCTAAATCGGGGCGAAAGGAACTTCCATTTGACTCCCGGGTCAAGTTCCTTCACTTCAAGGGACGTCATGTACTGGGGAAGCCAGGGAGAAGCAGGAACCTTGGAATTCTTAACTTTGGACTGCTCGACATCGTAGCGGAGGCCGATGTTGATGGACAACCTGCCGAAGTTCATCGTATCCTGGACGAATAAGGAGTAGCGGCCAAACCACTCGTTAAGCCAGAAGTCTCTCGTGACCACCGCATAGATCCAGTCAGGGGCTTCTTCGATGATGTAGAGGTTTGCCTCATAGAGGTCGAAACTGGTCACGGTCGACATCATGTAGTCCGCACCGAACTTGATCTCATGGTCCGCACCGAGGATATTTTCGGCAAAGTAATTCCCGTAGAAGTTGGCGTTATAAGTCGGTCGTTCTGTGCCGTAATCGTCGATATTGCCCGAGACATAAAAGGTGGGATAGTAAGACATCCACATGTATTTCCCGGACCCGTCAGCGGTTCTCTTTCCTTGAACGGGAACAAGATAGAACGACATGGGAAGATGCGAGAACTTGGCGTTGAGGAAGAGGTTGCCGAACATTTGCTCCACCTCGACCTTGTAAATATAGCCCGGGCCGTGCTGATTCCAGACTGTCTCGGGTCCCTGGTAGGTGGCACCCCAGGCGGTTCTTCCCCATTTGAGCTTGTTATCGTATTCGAGGTAGCCGTTGAGACGTGTCGAGCCGGAAAGCTGGAGGTCGAGCCTTAAGTAACCCGATTGGAGCCATGTGTTGTCAGTCGTTCCGGCAAGAGTTCTCGTGCCAATGTCCTGGATTCCCCACGTGCCATAGAACCAGGCCTTGTCTTTGATTATTGGTCCACCGAAGCCAGCGCCGTAGAGATAGACCTTGTTGATGCCCGCGCCCTTATAGCCTCTCTTTTTCAAATCGTCCGGAATATTCTCAGATTGCCAGTTTTTATCTTCAGCATCGAGATAGAATGTGCCCGAGAATCGGTTTCCTCCACGTTTGGAAACGAAGTTGAGCTGAACGCCTCCCGTCTGGGACCGGACATCATTGTTCCCGTAGTTGATTTGGAGCTCTTCATAACTGGCGAGGTTGAGGTAGGCGGGTGCGGCGCCTAAGGCAGATATGTCCGTGATGTTCGAGCCGTCAACGTTCCAGGTCTGGTCAGCGCCAGAGGAGCCGTGCCCGTAGTAGGCTGATTGCTGACCGGCGTCACTTCCGCCGACGTCCTCCCTGTCGATGAGAACACCGGGAGCTAAGGCCAGGATGACCCAGGGGTTCCTCGACGTGGGCAAGCTCATAATCATTTCTTCGGTCACGTTGACGCCGACCTGAGTTTTTCGGGTGTCGATGACCGGAGTTTGCCCGACAACGGTGACCTGCTCCTCGAGCGTAGCCTGCTCCATGGTGATTTCGAGGATGACGTCTCGGCCGAAAGAAACAACCTGCTTTTCCCGGACGACTTTCTTAAAGCCTGGAAGCTCGAAGGTTACCGTGTAGTCATTGGCCACAGGGAGGTTGAGGAAGCGGAAGTTTCCCCTCTCCGAGGTGATGACCGTTCGTGGCGCCGTCTTTGAACCCGTCAGAGTAACCGTCACCCCGGGAAGAGGGTTGCCCTCCTGGTCAGTGACCGTGCCCTTGATGCCTCCAAACTCCTGGGCAAGGGCAAAGGAGCTCATAAGAAGGAGTAAGCAGAACCAGATAAAAGTTTTTCTCAAATTAACCCTCCTTTTTCAATCCATCCTTTCCCTCAGGACTTACCCCAAATTTTTTTTATTCATTCAGGACCCCCAAAAAGTTACCCCAAAAATTGGCGTTCTAGAGATTTCTTAAATTATCGTCCTCATATGGGGGGGAAGTGCTACTGAAATGATCTTATCTTAGGACAGCTATAGTCAGATATCCCCCTAAAAGTTACCCCAATTTTATGTTTCCAGATGCTTTTGGTTGTATATTTAATAAAATAATAGAGTTAGGCTATTCTGAGCCCAAATTTTGGGGTAAGTCCTGATCCTTTCCCTGAGTGAAAAAAGTTTTCACTCGCCTTAGACCTGATAAAAATTCGTTTTTCCGCTTCTCACCTCCTTTCCAAGGATATCGGGAATATGGTGTATTTCCTATTGTTTTACTCCAGTCAAGGTTTTTATGAAAACTCCTTTTTAAACATTAACAGCAAAATCCATGCCAAGTTCAGAAAAGTTTATCTTATTATTTTTCAGTTAGTTAGAAATTCTCGATTCAGGCATTAAATCCATTTTTTTGAATTTAATTCAAAAAAATGGATTAAAAGAGGAATGGATAAAAATTAGTATATCAGGTAAGGACTAACCTCAGACCACTGCCCTCCTCGCGAGCGCTTCTTCCGCCGCTCATCTTTAAAATGGCCTGCGCTTTTCAATGACATGGAACTCTAAGGGGGATTTTGGAGAGTCGCCTTTTATCTTGACATCCCTTGCCCAATTCCTATAATATCTATAGAAATAATAAGAATAAATGTTCTCCGATGTGCCAGCGTTGGGCTGATATAAACGTAGGATAAAAATGGGCATCATCCCCTGCGGCTGGTCATGGCGAGCGAAGGTGAAAGAAAAAGATAAGGTGGCGTTGGAGGTCGGCACCAGCCTGCGGGTTATTTTTTTCCTTTTGGGTCTCATTCCTCTCTTAGGGCTCGCTCCTCGAAATCAAGCTGAAAGCGATGAAGAGAAGGCAGTCGTCGCCGTGGAGCTTGTGGTCGGGACGGACAATTTTTCCTCTCCTTTCATGGTCGGCGTCAAGTTTGAGCTGGCTCCGGAGTGGTATCTTTACTGGGTTAACCCGGGCGACGCCGGACTTCCCCCGGAAATCCACTGGGTTCTTCCGGACGGGCTCGAAGGCGGCCCGCTCATCTACCCTGTGCCAGAGAAATTTGTTTCCGGAGGCATTGTCGCTTTCGGCTACAAAAAAGAGGTTGTTCTTCTCTCCAAGATGACGCCTCGGCCGGGTTTCAGGATAGACGAAAAAGCCACCATCGCGGCCGAAGTTGACTGGCTGGTTTGCAAGGACAGTTGCCTTCGCGGGAAGAGCCGCCCCGCTATTTCTCTTGTCAAGCTCAAGGGAAAAGAGGCCGAGCTTCGCCGCAGTCGGGGGTTGATCGAGGCGTCCGAACGTCGTATTCCTCTTCCAGCGCAGGGGATTGGCCTTTTTCCCCTTGATGTCAGGGTTGATCACCACGGTCACCGGTTCGAGGTTGAAGCTTCATTCTCATGGAAGGCGGCTTTCAGGATTGTCGATTTCTATCCATATCCCCTTGAGGAAGGAACTTTTGAACATCCCGGCATTCGCGCCGGCAAGAGGAGTATTGTCATCCCGATAGTGCTTTTTGAAGAAGGGGTAATTCCGCAGGTCATCACCGGCGTTCTGATCCTCGAGGAATCAGTAAAGGGGAAGATGGAGAGAAAGGGCTACAAGATAGAAATTCCGCTCAAGGTATTCACATAATTTAACATCGAGAAAGGAGGATTTATGCGAAATGGGACATCTCTTTTGAGGCCCCTTCATGCGGCAGGACTGGCTGTTTTGGGGCTGGTGACGGTGACCGTCCTCTTGTCGGCTGGCGTGACTCAAGAAGAGAGGAAAGCCGAAGTGGGCAGCCAGGCGCCAGATTTTTCTCTCCCTGACGTCACCGGCCATAGGCACCAGCTCTCGGCTTACAAAGGAAAAGTCGTCGTCCTGGAATGGACGAATCCGCATTGTCCCTTTGTCGTTCGGCACTATGAGGGAAAATCCATGCCCGACCTCCAGAGGAAATGGGTCAGCCAGGGTGTTGTCTGGCTTGTCATCAATTCGACGAACCCTAACCACGACAACTACGAGACGCCCGAAAAGCTGAAGGAAATCTACACCGGGTGGAATGCGGGGTTGACCGCTCTTCTCATGGATTCCGACGGCAAAGTCGGAAAATCCTTTGGCGCTCAGACAACCCCGCACCTGTTTGTCATCGACAAGAATGGAATCCTCGTCTATCAGGGAGCCATCGACAGCGACCCGCGGGGAAACCAGGCAGAAAAGACGAACTATGTGGACGCGGCTCTGACCGAAGTCATGGCTGCCAGGAGTGTGACGACGTCCGTCACCAAGCCTTATGGCTGTTCCGTAAAATACTGAATAAACGGGCTCGTCGCGCTCAGGCTTTCTTGAGTCCAGCCTTGATCCGCTCGGGCGTTAAGGGAAGCCGGAAAAGGCGGACACCGCAGGCGTCGTAGACGGCGTTGGCAATCGCCGCCCCCATGTTGACGATGGATGGCTCTCCACCTCCCTGGGCTGGAAAGTCGGGGTTGTCCACGAGCACGGCCTCGATTTTGGGTAGCCACGAAAAGCGAGGAATGGTGTACGTGTCGAAGTTCCGGTCGCGGATGTCGCCGCCGCGGAAGCGAAGCTCCTCGGAGAGGCAGTAGCCGAGGCCCATGGTGATGCTTCCCTCGATCTGGGCTTTCGCTCCGTCGGGGTTGATGACTTCGCCCATGTCCTGGGCACACACGACGCGCTTGACTTTGACCTCGCCGCTCTGGGTATTCACTTCCACTTCGGCCATGGTGGCAACATACGTCTCCAGGTAGTTGACGCAGGAGACGCCGAATCCGCGGCCACTCGGCGCTCTGGCGGGTGACCACCCGAATTTCGTCGCTGCTCGGTCGACAACGCGCCGCATCCGCTCATCGGTCAAGTTTTTTAGGCGGAACTCGACCGGGTCCATTCCCGCCCGGGAAGCCATGATGTCCATGTGGGATTCGCGGGCAAAGGTGTTCGTGTTGCTTCCCGGAGCTCTCCAGGCCCCGACTTCGAAGGGATGAGCGCCTCCCGCGACCCGTGTCCAGCCGCCCCGGGAGAGGATGCGGTAGTGGGGAATGGCATAGAACGGCTGAGAAGTTCTCTCGCCTCCGAAAAAGACAACGTAGTCCCAGAGAACAATTTGGTTTGAAGCGTCCAGACCAGAGGTAATTTTTACGACAGCGGCTGGCTGAAAGGTGTCATAGAAAAACTCTTCCTCGCGGCTCCATGCCACCTGGACAGGCACTCCAGCCAGTTTGGCCAGGCGCGCTGCTTCGACGACCTGTCGATTGCGGTTTTTGCCGCCAAAACCACCGCCGACATAAGGCGTGATGATGCGGACACTGGCGAGGGGAAGCCCCAACGCCTGAGCGACCTCCTCCTGGGCGCCGAAGGGCCTTTGGGTCGAGGCCCACACTGTCGCCCTGTCGCCCTCAATTTTGGCTAAAGCCGTGTGGGGCTCGAGTGGAGCATGGGCGACGTAGGGCGTTAGATAGGTTTCCTCGAAAAGAGTGGCACTGAGCTTCCTTCCTGCTTCGAGATTTCCCTTTTCCTCGACGACATCGCCAGGTGGCGCGACCTTGACGAGATGGTCGTAGATGGTCTCGTTGTCAACGGCTGGACCAGCCGGTGCGGGCTCGAACTCAGCTTTTATTTTGGCCAGGGCGGCTTCGGCCAGGTCGAAAGAGCTGTGGAGAGCAGCGATGAGGTCGCCGTCGCGGACGATGCGGACGCCGGGCATCTTTTCCGCTTCGCTGACATCGACGCTCTTGAGCTTAGCGCCATGGACGGGCGGCCGGAGGATGCGAGCGCACATCATGCCAGGAACACGAACGTCCCCGGCGTATTGGGCTTTTCCGGTGACCTTGAGGAGAGCATCCTTGCGGCCAAAAGGCTGGCCGCAGACGGTATGCGAAGAAACGGGCTCGGGTTTTGGCTTCGGCTCGATGTGCCGGGCAATGGCCTGGCCACGCGCCAGAGCTCCGTAGGAGATTCGGCTGGTCGGGTTTTCCTTATCGACGACGAAGCCATCCCGGGTGGCGAGGCGCTCGACAGAGAGTTTAAGAGCTTCGGAGGCCAATTCGACGAGCACTGCCCGGGCCTCAGCCGCAGCCTGGCGGAGAGCCGGGCCGAAGTACTTGACCGTCCTCGAGCCGAAAGTTCCCATGTCCCAGGGGCACAGGGCCGTATCACCAAAGACGGTGTTGACATTCTCAAGGGGGACATCGAGCTCTTCGGCCAGGATTTGAGCCAGTGAAGTCTCAACGCCCTGGCCGAGCTCTGTTTTGCCGGTGAAACAGGTGATTTGGCCGTCGGGGGCAATCCTGAGGTAGGCGTTGAAGTCTTCTGGATACCCCCGGTCAAAGCCGCGGCGCTGGGCTTGCTGGAGCATGGAGCAGGGTTCGCCTGGCGTGAAAAAGACGAAGATCCCCCCACCCAGGAGCTTGATGAATTCGCGACGGCTGAGATTGTGATTGAGAATCGGCTCCATCACTTGCCTCCTTTGCTCATAGCTTGGGCGGCTGTCTGGACAGCTTGAAGAATCCGGTGGTAGCTGCTGCAGCGGCAAAGGTGGTCCTCCAGGCTCTCGATGATCTCGGCCGGTGTCGGGCGCGGCTT
>CAYUKK010000016.1:0-54409 GCA_964445305.1 uncultured Eubacteriales bacterium | reverse complement strand
CGGCATGACGACGACGACTTTCTTCTTGCGTTGCTGCATATCGCTTCGAGTCTCGGGAACTCTTTTATACCATACCTGGCCCTTTAATTGAACGGATCTTCTTTCGCTCCTGATGGGCTCGCTCGACAGCTCGAGGACGCTATTAAGGAATTACCTTAAGGCGCAGGCCGTGGAAGGAGGCCGGCATCCCTCAGGACTTGGTTTTGCCGTTTTCGCCCGGTCTGAAGGTTTTGAAGCGGACTGGTAGGGCGGCATTCCGACGCCAGAACTTGAGCTCCGTGACCTTGTAAATATTCCGCTTGCGGACGCTCAGGATACCAACGACCCTGTCCCCGTCCCAGTGCTGATAATCATGGGCCGAGATAGTCGGAGGGGCCTGGGGATGGGAATGGATCGAACCGATATACTCAAGGCCGCTCGAAGCGACGATTTTATCGATCGTCTCGTAATCGGGGATGACATAATCGTAGGTCGATTCGACAACCGGGGGAATGATGATTCTCAGTATCTTGAAAGTCCGGTTGGCCAGCCTCTTACCCAGCATGATTCCATAGACTTCACGGGGATAGCCGCGGCTGGCGCGCCGCTTGAACTTCCTGAGGTCACTCTCGTTAATCAGCAGTTTCATAGAAAGCTTTCCGCCTGGCGCCGGCTCAGAAGCCTCAGCCAGATGAACGATTCTTGATTTTAATCCCCCGATTCAACACCTGGGGAAGCCCTAACCTTATACCACAAGAAAAAGCCCTCGTCAAATCGCTATTTTCAGGGGAAAATACCGCCTAAAGACCCTTTCCAGAAGATCTTTTTTTTATCCATCTTATTTATTATAAATAAGATACATCAGAAATCCCTTTTTTTCTGGATTCTGCGCAAAATTTTTCCAAAAAAAGCCGATTTTTTTGCTCCTCGACGCGAATTCTCCCTTGGCAAAAGAGGCCACGGAGGGGCGCGAAGCCCAAATTTGGCGATAGAGAATTATCATCAAGGGATGGTTAATATATAAAAAACAAAGCTTTCGATAGCGTCTCGGAACGCTGACCGGAGCGTTTGATGCCAGGGGGAACAGGCGAGGAGTTTGGGTGAGAAAGCCCGTCGAAGCCTGAGCGGGCACGGTTTCTCGAGCCAAGCGAGAGAAGAGCGAAGGCTGAGTCGGAGCGAGTTTCCTCGCTGGGGAAACGAGCGTGCTTCGCAATCCCAACCCCGAACCTCATGGGGGGTGAACCACGACAGGATTAATCGGGTATTTCTAACGCCAATTTTGGGGTCCCTCTCGGCCTTGACAAAGGGGAATTCTCTCTGTTATATAAGGGCCTCATTTTTTTGATATAATATTTTCGGTTCATATTTATAAGAAGGAGTCATAAATATTATTCGGCTTTCGACATCACCAACTCCTTATATCTTTCCTTTCCCTACGGAGCCAAGCTCAAAGTCTCGCCATGACTCCATTTTCCCCCTCAAGCCATGGCTAACGCGGAGGAAAACGTGCCAGCCATCGAGACCAAGATAAGATCCATCATCGCCAAGCATGAGGCCCGGAAGAGAGCTCTCATCGCTATCCTTCAGGAGATTCAGGCCGAATACAACTATCTTCCTCAAGATGCGCTCAAACTCGTCTCGCACTCGCTCGGCATTCCCCTCATAGACGTCGTCGGCGTGGCCACTTTCTATCGGGCCTTCAGCCTCAAGCCGCGAGGAAAGCATGTGGCTACTGTCTGTCTCGGTACAGCTTGCCATGTTCGGGGAGGACCCAAGATTCTCCAGGAGTTTGAGCGAATTCTCAACATCCAGGCGGGCGAAACAACCGCCGACAGGGAATTTACCTTGGAAACAGTCAATTGCTTAGGCTGCTGCGCCATCGGGCCAGTGGTTGTCGTCGATGGCGATTACCACGCTCAAACGTCCATCCGCAAAGTCGCCTCCATCCTGAAAAAGTACGGAAAGAAAGAGAAGAAAGATGAAATCGAGAAAAAAGATCAGCTCGATTGATGACTTCAAGGAGCTTGTCTCCCGACGCCAAGCAGAGAGACAGGCCGAGACAAGACCCGTTTTGACTGTCTCGGCTGGCACGTGCGGTCAGGCGAGGGGCTCGCTCAAAGTTGTCGATGCCCTAAAAAAAGTGATCAAGAAGGAAAACCTACAAGATGAAGTGTCGATCCGGGTCACGGGTTGCCACGGTTTTTGTGAAGCCGAGCCAAACATCATCATTTATCCCCAACAAATCTTCTACCAAAAGGTCGATGGCCGAAACGCTCAGGCCATCATCACTGAAACCATTCTCCACAACAGGGTCCTCGAAAACCTCCTCTACATGGACCCCGTAACGGGGGAAAAATTCATCCAGGAAAAGGAGATTCCCTTTTACCGAAAGCAGAAAAGAATCGTCCTTGGCGATAATGAGCTCATCGACCCAACCGAGATTGATGATTATCTTTCCATCGGCGGCTATCTTTCCTTTGTTAAGGTGGTGAGCTCGATGCCTCCGGAGCAAGTCATCGGCGAAATTAAAGCCTCTGGCCTGAGGGGACGTGGTGGGGCCGGCTTTCCCACAGGTGCAAAATGGGACCTTGCCCGGAAAGCACGGGGCGACCTTAAATACATTATCTGCAACGCGGATGAGGGAGACCCAGGGGCTTACATGGACCGGAGTCTTCTCGAAGGAAATCCTCATCGGGTGCTCGAAGGCATGCTCATCGGCGCCTATGCCATTGGTGCCAGGGAAGGGTATGTTTATGTCCGCGACGAATATCCTCTGGCCGTAAAGCACGTCAGCCTGGCCATCGAGCAGGCCAGGGAGCTCGGCCTTCTCGGAGACAACATCCTCGGCACAGACTTCAGTTTTGACCTTCATATCGCCAAAGGAGCTGGCGCGTTTGTCTGTGGCGAAGAGACGGCCATGATTGCCTCGATCGAAGGCCGTGTCGGCGAGCCGAGGCAAAGACCTCCGTTCCCGGTGGTCAAAGGTCTGTGGGGAAAATCGACGACCATCAACAACGTGGAAACCTGGGGTACCGTCCCCATCATCATCGATAAAGGCGCTGAATGGTATGCCCGCATCGGGACAAACGGCAGCAAGGGAACCAAGATTTTCTCTCTCGTTGGCAAAATCAACAACACCGGCTTGGTTGAGGTTCCGATGGGCATCACTCTCCGTGAAATCATTTTCGATATCGGAGGTGGGATTCCCGATGGGAAAAAGTTCAAAGCCGTCCAGACGGGCGGACCGTCGGGTGGCTGTCTCCCCGAAAGGCTTCTGGACTTGCCCATCGACTACGAGAGCCTGACCAAAGCGGGGTCGATCATGGGCTCGGGGGGCATGATCGTCATGGACGAAAAGACCTGCATGGTCGATGTGGCCAAGTACTTTTTGAATTTTCTCCGAGACGAGTCATGCGGCAAGTGCATTTCCTGCCGCGAGGGCACCCAGCGCATGTGGGAAATCGTTAGCGATATCACCCAAGGAAGGGGGAAAGAAGAAGATATCCATTTACTCGAGGAGTTGGCCCTCGCTGTCAAGGACGCCTCCCTTTGCGGCCTCGGTCAAACAGCCGCCAACCCCGTGCTGTCAACCCTCCGCTACTTCAAAGAAGAATATGAAGCTCACATCAAAGAAAAAAGGTGTCCAGCTGGAGTGTGCAAAGCCCTGATCAGGTATGTCGTCGTCCCAGAAAAGTGCGTCGGGTGCTTGGCCTGCATGAAGGCATGCCCAAGTGAGGCCATCAAGGGTGCCCTTAAGGAAATCCACGTCATTGACCACGCCAAGTGCATCAAGTGTGGTGCCTGCCTCGAGGCTTGCCGCTACGAGGCTGTCGAAGCCCAGAGAGAGGAAGCAATCCGCATCGTGGAGGAAAAACAATGATCACGCTGACTCTAAACGGACTTGAAGTCAAAGCCGAAGAAGGATGGACGGTGCTCGAGACGGCCAAATTTTATGGCCTGGAAATTCCGACTCTCTGTTATCACGAGGGATTGAGCCCTTTCGGCGGTTGCCGCCTCTGCCTGGTTGAAATCGGCCAGGAACCGCGCACAAAACTCGTCTCTTCCTGCACTTATCCGGCTGAAGATGGACTCATTGTCCGCACTGATACGAAGAGAGTCATCGAAGCCCGCCGGATGATGATTGAGCTCATGCTCTCGGTTGCCCCGAACTCCAAGACGATCCAGGACCTCGCCTCTAAGTTTGGCGTCAGCCGGATGCGATTCAAGGTCCGCAATGAGGAGTGCATCCTGTGCGGCCTCTGCGTCCGCATGTGTGCCGAGCAGATGGAAGGCCGGGCCATCGGCTTTCAGAACCGCGGCCACAACCGGAAAATCTCGACCCCGTTCGATATTCGCTCCGAGGAGTGCCGCCTCTGCGGCGGCTGTATCTACATCTGTCCGGCTTGCCAGCTGCGTTGCCAGGGACCCCAGCCGGACACAGATGTCTGCAACGCCTGCTTGACAATGGAGCCGACCTGCCTTGACGTCTACGACGAGCTTCAGTGCTGGATGTACGATGCTGGCCGGTGCGGCACCTGTGTTCAAGAAGCTCTGGCCCCAAAAAAAGAAGTAAATCCATCTAACCAAAGAAAAGAGTGAGTTTTATAGATATCGCGAACATGAGGAGGTAATCATGGCCTACACAAAACTCAACCGGAGTGCAGCGACTTTAACCAAGAACAGAACCGAAGGATCGATCAGCCCGTTTAGCGGCATGTGCGTCACCTGTGTGGACGGCTGCATCGGCATGTGCGAAATCGGCAAGTCTGCCTACCGCGGAGCCGAAGTCCTCTACCCCCAGCCTTTCGGCATCATCACTGCCGCTTCGGAAAAAGATTACCCTGTTGACCTCTCCCACTTCACCATCATGGGCACGGCCGCGGGCGCTTATGGCGTTGAGGCCGACCCCGACAAAGCCACCTTCGAAAAAGTCACCATCGAAACTCGGGTCGGCCGAGATAAGGGGATTAAGCTCCGAGTTCCCTTCATCATCTCGGGAATGGGATCCACCAACGTAGCCAAGCAGAACTGGGCCGGGTTGGCCATCGGAGCCGCCCTGGCCGGGACCATCCTGACCATCGGTGAGAACGTCTGCGCCATGGACGAGGAGGCAGAAATTAAGAATGGCCGCATCGTCCGCTCTCCGGATATGGAGACCCGGGTCAAGCTTTTCCAGACATGGCAGGACGATGGCTACGGCGCCGTTGTCGTCCAGGCAAATGTCGAGGACACCCGCCTGGGAGTCCAGGAATACGTCATCGAAAAACTGGGGGTTGAGGCGGTTGAGCTCAAGTGGGGGCAGGGAGCCAAGGATATCGGCGGCGAGGTCAAGATCAAGAGCCTGGCCAAAGCGCAGGAGCTCAAGAGAAGGGGCTACATCGTGCTGCCCGACCCGGACGACCCGAGTGTTATCCAGGCTTTCGAAAAAGGAAGCTTCAAAGAGTTCGAGCGCCACTCCCGGCTGGGCATGGTCGAGGAGGAGAGCTTTCTCCGCCGCGTCGAGGAACTCCGCCGCGCTGGCGCCAAGTATATCTTCCTCAAGACCGGCGCCTACCGTCCCGCTGATTTGGCCCGGGCGGTCAAGTATTCCTCCAAGGCCAGGATTGACCTCCTCACGGTCGACGGCGCTGGGGGCGGCACGGGCATGAGCCCGTGGCGGATGATGAACGAATGGGGTATCCCGGGAGTAGAAATCTGGTCTCTCACCTACCAGTATGCCCATCGGCTGGCGAAGACCGGCCAATATGTCCCGGATATTGTCTTCGGCGGCGGGATCACCTTCGAGGACCAGATTTTCAAGGCTTTAGCCCTGGGCGCTCCCTATGCCAAGGCTGTGGGCATGGCCAGGGGACCGATGGCCGCGACCATGGTCGGGAAAACCATCGGCAAGCGCATCGCCGAGGGGCAGATTCCCGTCTATGTCGAGCGCTTCGGCAGCACGGCCGAAGAAATCTTCGTCACGGCGCCGGAGCTCAAGAGAAAATACGGCGAGAAGTTCAACGATATCCCGACCGGTGCGCTGGGACTCTATTCCTATTTCAAGCGGCTGAGCCAGGGCTTGCGTCAGCTCATGGCCGGAAACCGCAAGTTCGGCCTCGGCTACATCACCCGCGACGACATCGCTGCCCTCACCCAGGATGCAGCCCGGGTGAGCGGCATCCCCTACATCCTGGATGTCGATAGGGACGAAGTCGAAAAAATTCTCAAGAGCTAATCGTCTTTTTGCTTAATTTCTATTTTTCGGCCTTAGTCCCCATAATGGTCTTGTGCTGGTGCGACCCTTTCGTCGTGTGAACAAGAAAACCATCGTTCTCCGAAAGCCAGACTTCTGAGAGCACATAGACGGTAAAGTATTCGGTGTAGGAAGGAGCAAAATCGCCCACCTCATCGAAGACGAGGCGCGGTTCAGCTACAGGCGGGGAAGGCGGGGCCAGCTTCTCAGAATAGGGAACCTGAAGCTCCTTGCCCGTCGCCAGTTGACGGAGGAGAAGTTGACCCTCGCCTCCTTCTTCGAGGACGTATTCACCAGCCGGCAAGTTCTTCCCCTCTACTTTAAACTTGAAGGGAATCTTGAAGGTCGCCTGGCCAATGGCTGCCATCAGCGGGGCAGCAGAAAAAATGACCAGAAAGGCCAAAACTGTTAGGCTCTTCTGTTTCATCTCCCTTCCCCCTTTCTTTTCTCATCATCGACTCACAGGTCGACAGGGCCATCCGCTTCGGGCGGGAATTCATCCTCCGGCACACCGCTTTTCACCGCATCCTCCATTCCCTCGATGAACGTATCGATTTCTTCAAGCGTCGTGTAGATGTTGGGTGAAACACGGATAGCCTGGTAGTCAAAGACCTGGTTGGGTGGCGCTCCTCCGACAAGAGGGACAACGATGATGCGGTATTTCTGGCGAAGGAACCTGGCCAGGGACCTGACGTCAATGCCATCGATCGTCACCGCGGCTACGCCCCAGGCCTGGGCTGGTTCAGAGAAATCGGTCAAGACTTTGACTTGGGGATATTTTTTGAGAGCGTTGACCCAGCGGAGGTTGAGATAACGGAGGCGGGCTGCCTTGCGTTCAGCGCCAATGGCCTGGTGGTAAGCCAGAGCTTCGCCCAGAGCCGCCCGAATTCCCCACGGATGAGTGCCGATGGCCTCGAACTTGTGGATATCATCGTCCTGCTGCTCGGGCGCGGCCTGAAGAGGCCAGAATTTGGGAATCATGTCCCGCCGCACGTAAAGACAGCCATTGCCGATAGGCGCCAAGAGCCATTTGTGCAAGCTGACGCCGTAAGCATCGCACTCGAGGTCGCGCAATTGGAACGGAAAGTGCCCCAGGGCATGCGCCCCGTCGACAATGGTGACGATCCCCCGTGAGCGAGCCAGTCGGCTCAGCCGCTGGACAGGAAAAAGCTGGGCGGTGAGGTTGGTGATGTGGCAAAAATGGAAGACCTTGGTGCGCGGCGTGATGGCTTTCTCGAACATGGTGTAAAGATAATCCTGCGTTGCCGGCACGGGAAACTGAAGACGCGTCACCTTGATTCCTTCCCGCCTCATCCGCTGGTCCCATGTCGTCAGCATCCGGGGGTAATCCTGTTCGGTGGTGATGACTTCATCGCCCGGCTCAAGGTCAATGCCGTTGATGGCGATCTGCATGGCCTCACTCGCCCCGCGCGTCAAAGCCAGCTCCTCGGGCGAACAACCGAACTCCTTGGCCATCCGCCGCCGGATGGTCTCGATGTTGCCGGCGACCATCCCCTGATAATGGACGGGGAGCATGTTGATCATCTCCGTGTAGCGGAAGGCGGATTCGAGGACAACGCGGGGACAGGGGCAGGTGAACCCGTTGTTGAGGTTGATGAGGGAGCGGTCGAGCTTGAACCCCAACTGGACTTCCCTCCAGTAGAATTCGTCCCTGGCCACCTCATCAGGGGAAAGGTCGGCCACGGATTTTGACGCCGCCTCAACCCTTTCCAGACTCTCCGGCCTCCAGGAAAAGGCAAACATGCCCGTCGCGCCGACGGTGCGGAGGAATGACCTTCGACTCCAAGCTTCCGGTTTCATTTTAACCTCCTCGAGATAAGCTTTATCCTTGGTCATGGAATCAAGATGGCATTTTAATCCATCATTCGAAATGAGGTCAAACAATGGGACCGACCTCGTCGCTTTGTTTTCGCTTCATATTTTTGGCGCGTCGACCTCATTTTAAGAACAGCTCGATGACAGGAACGGTGACATTCGGCGGCTGAACGGGCAAGCGGAGAATCAGGTTGGCGGCCGCCGTCTCTTTTCTTTCTCCGGGGAGGTAGCCAATTTCTGACGACCTGCTTTCCTCGATGAACTTGATCTCCGAGGCATCGTTGAGGAGCTGTGCGTACTCGACCCGCCCCGCGTAACCATCGAGATGGAGGGCTCCGATCGGCCAATCGAGGACGTGGACATAAAGACGTTTTGTCTCCGGGTTATAGGTGAGGAGACAATTCTGGGGCGGTCGGAACTCCTCGGGTGCCTGGGTGCAGCCGTTAATCGACCGGCTGTGCTCTCTCATCCACCGGCCGATTCCCTCGAGCCTCTCCCTGGCCCGTTCATCGAACGTCCCCCGAGCTGTCGGTCCGACGTTGAGGAGGAGGTTCCCGCCCTTGCTCACCGTTTCGATGAGCATGACCACGAGTTGCCGGACGCTCTTCCAGGTGGCCTCATCGCGGTGGTAGCCCCAGGAGCCAGAAAAAGTCTGACAGGTTTCCCATGGCACGCGCTTGCCGTTCATCTTCACCCATTCGCGGGGCATGAACTGCTCGGGTGTCCGGTAATCCCAGCCGCCTGGCACATCGAGCAGATCAAGCCGGTCGTTGAGGATGATGGACGGCTGGAGCTCACGGATCATCTTGAGGAGTTTCTCCGACTGCCAGTCATTCCGACCCTTGCCGTTTTCCCCTGGAAACGAGAAATCCATGAACAGGCAGTCGATCGGGCCAAACTCCGTCAGAAGCTCCCTGACCTGGTTGTGGAGGTATTGGGCGTATTTGCGGACATCCCGATGCTTGGCCTTCTCCCGGAACTCGGCGTTTTGAAACATGGGGTGGAAGCGGTCAACCGGATAATCCGGATGGTGCCAGTCGAGAAGAGAATGGTAGAACCCGACGCGGAGACCTTCAGCTCGGAAGGCCTCAACCATCGGCCTAATCAGGTCTTTGCCGTAAGGAGTGTTGGTGACCTTGTAATCCGTGTATTTCGAATCCCAAAGACAAAAGCCCTCATGATGTTTGGTTGTGACAACGAAGTATTTCATCCCGGCGGCCTTGGCCAAGCGGGCCCATTCCCTCGGGTCATAGAGGTCAGGGTTGAAATGGGCAAAATACTTCTCGTATACCTCGTCGGTCATAGCCTCGTGCTGCTTCACCCATTCATGCCGCGCCGGAAGCGCGTAGAGACCCCAGTGGATGAACATCCCGAAACGGGCCTCCGTCCACCACTTCATCCTGGCCTCGCGCTGGGCCTCCGTCTCCTGGCCAGAAGCAGAAGCAAAAGGTACGGCCAAGAGTAAAAAGAAAAGGCCCAAAGAAAGAAAATTGGCTGTTTTCATCAAAACGCCTCCTCGGGTTTTTATAGAGATAATTTCACAGCATCAAGGCTTATAGCACAGGGTCACGAGCCTGTCAAAAATGTGGGCGGCTCTCCTCCGGGCTCGGCCAGCTGACTTCTTTACCTCCTTTGCTTCTTGTGTTATAAATAAATGCCAATCGTTTCCATGAATGCGATCACGCTCATCATTAGCCTCTTCGTTCTCCTCTTCGCCATCACTGTTCATGAAGCCGCTCACGGTTGGGCAGCGCTTCGGTTCGGTGATGACACGGCCTGGAGGATGGGCCGGATATCCCTAAACCCTATTGTTCATATAGACCCGATAGGAACAGTATTACTTCCTCTCCTTCTCGTTCTCGTGGGCGCTCTTCCCTTCGGCTGGGCCAAACCCGTGCCCGTCAACCCCTTCAACCTCCGCCATCCCCGTCGGGATAACCTTTGGATCTCGGCGGCCGGGCCGGCTTCTAACCTGACCGTGGCCGGGCTCTGCCTTGTGGTCATTGTGCTTCTCAAGAGCGTAAGCCCGGGGGTTGCTTTTTTCCTGAGGAACTTCCTCCTCGGTCGCCACGTCCTGCCGCAGGGCTTTTACCCTCTTGAGGGCCTCAGCCTCATCCTCTTCTACGGTGTTTTGGTCAACGTCTACTTGGCTGTCTTCAACCTCATTCCTATCCCTCCCCTTGACGGAAGCGGGGTGCTCATGGGGCTTCTCTCCGACGAGAGCGTCCAGAAATATGAGCGGCTCAGGCCTTTTGGCTTCCTCATCATCCTGGCCCTCGTCTACCTGGGTATCCTCCGGTTGATCATCCGACCCGTCGAAATATTCATCCTCAACGTCATCTTCACCTGAAATGGAGGAAACAAAGCTCGCCGGGACGGTCCTCGAAGCCGATCATCCTCCTTATCGCGTCCGGCTCGAGGTTTTCGAGGGACCGCTGGATTTGCTTCTCTTCCTCATCCGGAAAAAGAAAATCGACGTCCACAACATTCCCATGGCCGTCATCACCCGGGATTATCTCGAATACCTCCAGCACAAAGAGAGAATCAACCTCGACCGAGAAGCAGAGTTCCTGCTCATGGCCGCCCTCCTCATCCACATCAAGTCACAGATGCTCCTGCCCAGGGAGGAGCCTGAGCTTGAGGAAGACCCTCGCCGCTTTCTCGTTGACCAAATCATCGAACATCAAAAGATGAAGGCGGCTTCGACTCTCCTTCGAGAAAGGGAAGAAGCCCAGTCCCTCCTCTGGACAAGAATGGTCCCACCGCCCTTCGACCAGACAGGCGAGGTGGATCTGGAGGAAATCTCCCTTTTTGAGCTGGCCGAAACCTTCTTTACCCTGATGAAGAGGAAGGAGGGGGAAAACTTCAGGCTCCTCCAAGGGAAAAATGTTTCGGTCGAGAAAAAGATGCGCGAAATCATCGCTCGCCTCGAAGAGCAATCGGTGCTGGATTTTCTTGATTACTTCAACCAGCAAGAATCCCTCGAGGAGGCGGTCATCTCCTTCTTCAGCCTTCTCGAGCTCATCAAAGCCAAGCTGGTCCTGGCTGTTCAGGAAAGGCTTTTCCAATCCATTAAAGTCTGGCTCCGCAAGGACACCAAACGGGCATGAACGCGGGATTGAAGGACATCATCGAATCGCTCATCTTCGTTTCTCTCGAGCCCCTGACGCTCGACAGAATCCGGGAAGTCCTGGCCGACGTGCCGGAGGCCGAGGTCGAGCGAGCTCTCGCGGAACTCATTCAATGCTACCAGCAGGACGGTCACGGCATCCAGATTACCCAAACCGGTGGCGGTTACATTTTCTGCACCAAGCCGGCTTGTCATCCCTGGGTCAAGCGCCTCCTCAAGATTGACAAAAAAAGCAAGCTTTCTTCGGCTGCCCTGGAGACGCTGTCCATCATTGCCTACCATCAACCCATCACTCTCTCCGAGATTTCGGCCCTGCGCGGCGTCGATTCTTCTTACACACTCAAAACACTCCTCGAAAAAAAGCTCATCCGGATTGTCGGCCGCAAGCAGAGTCCGGGCAAGCCTTTGATCTACCGGACAACTGACAGGTTCCTCGCCCACTTCGGGTTGAATAGCCTCGACGACCTGCCGAGTGAAGAAGAAATCGCCAGCCTCCTGGGAGAAGAAAAAAGCGGTGAACCCAAAAGATAAGCCATCTTCCCTGGCCTTGAGCCTGGCAATCGAGCTGCTCGTTGGCTTCTCTTTCCTGGTCTCTTGCCAGAACCAGCCGCGCGTTTCCCCGCCTCCGCCCGTTGACCGGCACACGCCCGTCCATTATATCGGTCGACATGGCCTGGTCGTTGCTGCCAACCCCCTGGCTGTTGAAGCCGGCCTCGACATGCTTAAAAGTGGCGGCAACGCCGTCGATGCGGCGGTGGCGACAGCCTTCGCCTTGAACGCCGCCGAGCCTTTTGCCTCCGGGATAGGAGGCGGTGGGTTCATGGTCCTTTATCTGGCCAAATCCCGCCAGGTGGCTGTGATCGACTATCGAGAAAAAGCACCCGCCGGTGCCTGGCCGACCATGTTCAAGGAAAAGGGAGAAGCGGAGGACCACTGGCGGACAGCGACCGGCCTGGCTGTGGCCGTACCCGGAGCGCCAGCGGGCTGGGCCCTGGCTCTCCGTCGCTATGGTACACGCTCCCTCGCCCAAGCAGCCCAGCGAGCCATCCAAATCGCCGAACAAGGATTCCCCGTCAGCCAAACTTTTAGCGACATCAATAAGGATGAGTACGAAAGGCTGGCCCTCAACCTGGAAGAGGGAAGTTGTTACCTTAAAGATGGCTTCCCCTATGAGCCCGGCGAGGATTACAGGAATCCTGATTTAGCCCGGACTTTCCGGGTCCTGGCCGAAAAAGGCATCGAGGAATTTTACCGGGGAGATATTGCCCGAAGGATCGTCGCGGCCGTGCAGGCTAAGCAGGGAATTCTGACCCTCGAAGACCTGGCCGCTTACGAGGCCGAAGAAGTCAGCCCTCTCCGGGGAACTTACAAAAACTTTGCCCTCGTCACTGCTCCTCCCCCGGCTTCAGGTGGCCTCCACCTCCTCCAGCTCCTTCGCATCGCTGAAAACTGGCCCCTCCGCGGCTGGGGCCACAATTCATCCCTTTACATCCACCATCTGAGTGAAGCTCTCCGCTTCATCTTTGCCGACCGGGAGCGCTATTTGGGGGACCCTCATTTTATCGCCGTGCCGGTGGAAAAGCTGCTGTCGAGAGAATATGCTGCCTCTATCGCTTCGGCTATCCGGCCTGACCGGGCGCTCGGCTCCTACCCTCCCGGCGAGTTCGATAACGAGAGCGACAGGCGAAGTAACACCACCCATCTTTGTGTCATCGACCGTGAAGGAAACATCGTCTCCCTGACCCAGTCGATCAACGATTTTTTCGGCACCGGGATCGTGCCTGAAGGAACAGGTTTCCTGCTCAATAACCAGATGGCAGATTTTTCGTCGTCGCCCGATTCTCTGAATGCGCCCGCGCCCGGGCATCGTCCCGTGAGCTCGATGGCGCCGCTCATCCTCTTCCGCGATGGCAAGCCGTTTCTTGTCCTTGGCTCTCCTGGCGGGACGCGAATCTTTTCCTCTCTGGCCCAGATTATCCTCAACATCACGGAATTCAGGATGTCCCTCGATGAGGCGATCGAAGCTCCTCGCTTCTTCTCCTATTCCGTTGGCGGCCAGCCTCGGCCCATCGCCCTCGAATCGCGCATCGCCGAGGCGACCGTCGCGGAGCTCCGCCGGCTGGGCCATGAAGTCCGGGTCAGGGAAGCCTACGACAAGTATTTTGGCGGAGCCCAGGGAATCCTGGTCTGGCGCGACAGGAAAATCATCCTCGGCGCCGCCGACTCCCGACGTGATGGTTGGGGCGCCGGGTATTGAATGGAAAGAACACTTGAAGAATCAAAGAAAGGATAGCCAAATGAAGAAACTCCTCAATGCTTTTCCCATCCCGATCCTCCTGACCCTTTCGCCCATTCTTATTCACGCCACGATGGAGGAAACCAGCCTCTTCGAGCAGCCCCTCCTCATCACTTCGGCAGGTCAGAATGCTGAGGTTCAGCTGGCCGCCGTCCTGGCCAAGCGGGCGGGCCTGAATTACCGACTTGAGAAGCTGGCAACAGGCGTCGACCTTGAGAATATGAAAACGCTTGGCCTCGTCCTCGGCGCCAGCATGAAAGGATTGGGAGCGGCCGGACTGGACATAGACAAGGAGAGGGAGCGAGTCAGAGGCCTTACCGCCGAGGCTGGGAAAAAGGGAATCCCCATTCTTTGCCTTCACCTGGGCGGAGAATCGCGACGGGGTCAGCAGACGGATGACCTCATGGCCGAGTTCCTTCCCCTGGCCAAGATGGCCATTGTCGTCAAATCCGGCAACGCCGACGGCTTTTTCACCCGAATTTGCCGAGAGAAAAACATACCCCTCGTCGAAGTGGAGAAAGCAGCCGAAGCCCTCGAGCCGCTCCGCAAGGCATTCCGATAATCCAGGCCGAAGGCGAGCGTAGCGAGGCGCCCGGAAAGGAATTTTGAGGCAGATTGGCCGATGTCCGAAGCTCTCCTCTTTTCCATCATGCTGGCCGTGTTCATTCTCCTGGCCATGACGGCCAGGCTCCCCATCGGGATAGCCCTCGCTTTTTCCGCTCTGGCCGGTTTGCTCGCCGGCGGGGAGGGACTGAGTTTTCGCCATCTCATCGAGGGAAGCTTCGGCTATTTCGACACTATTCTGATCATTCTCACGGCCACTCTATTTATCAAAGTTCTCGAGGCCTCGGGCATACTGGACAGCGTCACGGCTCTCCTGCTCCAGACATTCTACCGCAGTCGAATCATGCTCCTGCTTGTCGTCATGCTCGTCCTCATGTTCCCCGGCATGCTCACCGGCTCTTCGACGGCCGCCATCCTCAGCACCGGACCGATCATCGCTCCGGTCATGATGAAGCTGGGCCTGCCGCGGTTGAAGACTGGCGCTCTCATCTGCATGGGCGGCATCCTGGGTATGATTGCACCGCCAGTGAATATCCTGATCATGATCATGGGTGGAGGAGTGGACATGCCCTATGTGGGAGTAACCTTGCCCCTTCTCCTCCTCGTCATCCCGCTTGCCATCCTGATCCCGCTCGTCATCGGCTACCGAGACTTGAGGGCAATCAGCCGGGAGGAAATGCTCAGCCTTCTCCCTCCGTCCATCCGCTCCCGGGTGGGCTTCAGGCTGTATGTCCCCTTCATTGTCCTGGCTGCGCTGATGGCCGGACCCGGGCTATTCCCCCGCATAATCCCCGACATCGGCATTCCCGGTGTGTTCATGGCTTCGAGCCTGGTGGGAATTTTTTGCGGCCGGCGTTTCAATTTTCTTAAAGCCTCAGCCAAAGCTCTCGAAGAGGCCATGCCCATTCTGGCCATTCTGGCTGGGGTGGGGATGTTCATCCAGGTCATGACCCTGACCGGCGCCCGTGGTTGGACGGTCATGGCCATCCTTTCTTTACCCTCTTTTCTACTCTACCTCGGAATCAGCTTGAGCATGCCGGCCTTCGGCGGCGTTTCCACCTTCGGGTCAGCCTCCATCCTGGGCATTCCCTTCATGCTCGCTCTCGTCAACAAGAACGCTCTCCTCACCTCCGCGGCTCTCTCCGCAATCACCAGCCTCGGGGACCTCGTTCCGCCCGCCGCCATCTCCGGCCGTTTCGCCGCCCAAGTAGTCGGGGAGAAGAATTTCTTTAAAGTCATCCGTTATTGCCTCGTTCCCGCTCTTCTTCAGATGGCGGCAGGAATGGGGATGCTCCTCCTTGCTCCCCTTCTGGATAAATTTCTATAAGGAGGGATAAGATTTAAGATGTTGCGCTTCCTCTACCTCCTCATGGTGCTCTATTGGAGCTTGCATATGATTGGATATCTCTTTCGCCAAAAAAAATTATGGAATCAGGCTTCCCTTGTCCTCGTCTTTGTCCTCTTCCTCCTCCGTCTCCTCTCCATAAAGTGACCATGGGGAAAATTTCACCGTCCTGGCTCTCGGCCGTTCTTTTTCTTTTTCTGGCCGCAGCGCTGACTTTTTTCACCGGCCAGAGTTTCCTCAGCCTCCACGAACCCGAGCCTCTCTTCCCCGGCCCGGCTCTCACCGAGCGCCGGATGCTGAGCGCTTACCTGCCCGGCCTCAAGGACACTCCCGGCGACACCGAAATCTATATTTTTCAAGGGAACGAGGCTGGAGGGAAAATCCTCCTCCTCGGCGGCGAACACCCGAACGAACCGGCCGGGTTCATCACCGCCGTCCTCCTTATCGAGAATATCCGGGTCGTGCGGGGAAGCCTCTTCATCATCCCGCGGGCCAACAACAGTGGTTTCACCCACAGTGACCCGCAGGAGGGAAACCCGCAGCGGTTCGCCATACCGACGGCCGGGGGAGCGAGGCTTTTCCGCCTCGGCTCGCGCTTGACCAACCCTGTTCACCAGTGGCCTGACCCTGCCATCTACCTCAACCCACCCGGCCAAAAGCTCTCCGGCATGGAGGCCAGAAATCTCAATCGCTGCTACCCGGGAAAAGCCAGCGGGAATCTAACCGAAAAGATTGCCTATGCCATCATGGAACTTATCCGCCGGGAGAAGATCGACCTGGGCATCGACCTCCATGAATCCGCTCCCGAATATCCCGTCATCAACGCCATTGTCTTCCACGAAAACAGCGCCGAGCTGGCAGCCCTGGCCCTGATGGACATCCAGGGGCAGAATTTCGACATCCGTCTCGAAGCTTCGCCGGTGAACCTGCGCGGCTTAAGCCACCGGGAGTGGGGTGACCATGCCGGAATCAAGGCTGTCCTCGTCGAAACGCCCAACGCCTCGCACGGCCGGCTCAAGGGCAAGCCATCGTCCTCCCTCATCGTCGACGGAAAGGACAAATTCTATGCGCGCGCTTCCCGGCTGGGGTGGCTTTTTGTTCCTTACGGAGAAGATGGGATCCCTCTTCGACTGCGGGTGGCTCGCCACGTTGCCGCTGTGAACGCTCTTCTTTCCAGCCTTGAAACGCTCGAGCCAGACAAAGCTGTGCGCCTCGAAAACGTTCCTCCTGTCGCCGCCATCCTTGAGCAAGGTCTCGGTTCCTTCCTCCACCCGCCTGACTAGCCGCTAAATGAAGATTTTTCCTACACTTAACATTGACAAAAAGCTTTATCTGGGATAGTATTAAGGACTATTTTTCCCATCGTCATGGAAATCATCATCGCCAAGAATTGTGGCTTCTGTTACGGCGTCAAACGAGCGCTCAAGCTGGCCAAGAGTGTCCGCCGCCGGGCCCGGGGAAAGGTCTTTACCCTTGGCGACCTCATCCATAATCCCCGGGTCATCTCCGAACTGGAAAAGGAAGGGATCCATTCTCGGGCCGATGTCGACACCATCGAAAGAGGTCCCGTCATCATCCGCAGCCACGGTGTTCCGCCCGAGGTCATCCAAAAGCTCAAGAAGAAAAGGGTTGAAGTTGTCGATGCCACCTGTCCCATCGTCAAGAAAATCCAGCGCCTGGTCGAGCGTCTGAGTCGCGGGCCGAAGGAGCTCATCATCGTTGGCAACCGGGACCATCCGGAAATCATGGGCCTCCTTGGCCACAGCCGCGGCAAAGCCATCATCATCGAAAACGAAGCCCAGGTCGAAAACCTGCCCTGGCGCAAAAGGAGATCCGTCCTGGCTCAATCGACGCAGGATATCTACGTCTTTAGCCGGGTGATAGCAGCCCTCCTCGAAAAAACGGAGAGCCTGGAGGTCTATAACACCATTTGTCTCTTTACCCGTTCCCGCCAAAAGTCGACCTCCGAGCTGGCCTCAGAGGTAGATGTCCTCTTCATCATCGGCGGAAAAAACAGCTCCAACACCAGGCAGCTTTTCGAAATCTCCAGGCGCATTTTGCCCACCACGTATCTCATCGAAAACGCTGGCCAAATCGTGCCCAAGCTCCTTCGAGGAGCGCAAAAGGTCGGTCTTTCCGGCGGGGCCTCGACCCCTCCCGAAGATATCGAAGAAGCGGTACGCAAGATTCGGAAGTGCTTTAATCCGAAGTGTTCATCGCCAAGGGAGAGTATCGTCCAATGGCAGAGCTAAGAAAAAAAGCCGAAAAAGAAGAAAAGCTAACCAAAGAAGATTATGCTCATCTTCTCGACAAGTACCAGTTCAGCGCCCGGGAAATCACGCCTGGCAAGATTCTCAAGGGAAAAATCATCAAGGTCACCCCGGCTGGCGTGCTCGTCGACATCGGGTTCAAATCGGAGGGAATTATACCGGCCGAGGATTTCGAGGAGAGCGAGCGCCTGAAGCTGCGGCCAGGCCACGAGGTCGAAGCTCTTCTTGAAAAAACGGATATCAAGGAGGGCTATCTCCGTCTCTCCAAGAAGAGAGCGGACGCTTTGCGAGCCATCGACCTTCTTGAAAAGGCCTACCACACCAACGGCTGGGTTCTGGGTCGCATCACCCAGAGAATCAAGAACGGCTACACCGTGTCGATGGGGATCGACGCCTTCCTCCCCGACTCCCACGCTGACGTCAAGGCCGTTAAGGAGCCAGAAAAGCTCATCGGCCAGAGTTTCAAGTTCAAGGTCATCCGCTTCGACCGGAAGAGCGAGAACGCTGTCCTGTCGAGAAAGCTCTTCCTCCAGGACGAAAGGGAAAAAAGAAAAAAGAGGGTCTTTGGCCGCCTGGTCAAAGGAGAAAAGGTCAAAGGCCAGGTCAAGTCGCTGACGAGCTTCGGCGCTTTCATCGACCTGGGCGGAGTCGAAGGTCTCCTCCACATCTCGGACATGAGCTGGGGAAAAATCGGGCATCCCTCCGAGCTCTTCGAGGTGGGGCAGGAGGTCGAAGTGGTTGTCCTCGACTTCAACGAAAAAGAAGAAAAAATCTCCCTGGGCTATAAACAGCTCACGGAAGACCCATGGAAAAATATCCTGGACAGGTACAAGATTGGCCAGAAAGTCCGCGGCCGAGTCGTCAGCTTGACCGACTTCGGGGCCTTCGTCGAGCTGGAAAAAGGCGTGGAGGGGCTCGTCCATATCTCTGACCTGACGTGGTCGCGAAAACTCGTCCACCCGAAGAAGCTCCTTTCCCTCGGCGAAGAAGTGGTCGTCACGATCCTGGATATCAACCCCGAGACGAAGAGGTTATCCCTGGGCCTCAAACAATCGACGCCCCACCCCTTGGAAATCCTTAAACAGAAGTTCAGCCCGGGCTCCCGCATCAGGGGTAAGATCACCAGCCTGACCGACTTCGGGGCGTTCATGGAGGTGGAGCCAGGCATCGAGGGGCTCATCCATATCTCGGATATCTCCTGGGAAAAGATCAAGCATCCTTCCCAGAAGCTCGAAATCGGCCAGGAAGTCGAAGCCATCATCCTCAACATCGATGTCGAAAAGCAGAAAATCTCTCTGGGCATCAAGCAACTGGCCGGCGATATCTGGGAGGATTTCTTTTCCCGACAGAAAGTGGGAGACCTGGTGAAGGTTCGCATCGTCCGGATGACCGATTTCGGCGTCTTCGTCGAAATCACGCCGGGTATCGAGGGTGTTGTCTTCCTCTCCGAGCTCGACGAAAAGAAAATCGACAACCCCCAGGAGGCTTTCCAAGTCGGGGAAGAACGCCTCGCCAAGATCATCAAAATGAACCCCAAGGAAAAAAAGATTTCTCTGAGCTTCCGGCTGGCCCAGCTCGAGATGCAAAAACTCGAGTACCAGAAATTCGTCCGCGGCCAAGATGACCGGATGACTCTCGGCGACATCATGGGCGAAAACCTCAGGAAGATCACCACTCCCAAAAAACCAAGTCAGGGAAAGGAGGCAAAAAAATGATCAAAGCCGACCTCATCGATCGAATCGCCAAAGAAATGGACATTCCCAAGCTGGAGGCCGAAGAGGGCGTCAACCTCTTTTTCCAGGCCATCAAGGACGCTCTCCTGCGCGGGGAAGAAATAGAAATCCGCGGCTTCGGTAGCTTCCGATTCCGGACGCGGACCTCCCGAGCTGGCCGCAATCCCCGGACCGGAGAGCCGGTCAAAGTACCGCCGAAGAATGTCCTTTATTTCAAGCCGAGCAAACTCCTCAAAGAACTCATCAACAAGAAGCGCGGATGAAATATATTTCAGCCCCCTGGAGAGAAGAATACGTCAAGCGGGTATGCCGCATGCGGGGTTGCATCTTCTGTCGAGCTCTTCGGCTCAAGGATGACCGGGCTGCCTTCATCCTTTTCCGTGGCCAGCACAATTTCATTCTTCTCAACAAGTTCCCCTACACACCGGGTCACCTGATGATCGCTCCGCTCCGGCACGTCGCCTCCTTCGACCGCGCTTCTAAAGAGGCCAGCGACGAACTGGCCGACTTATTCAAGCTTACCTTGAGGATTCTCCGCCGCTCCTTCCACCCCCATGGCTTCAACGCCGGGATGAACCTCGGCCAGAGTGCTGGCGCCGGCGTTGTCGACCATTACCATCTCCACGTCATCCCTCGCTGGCATGGCGATGCGAACTTCATGCCCCTTGTCAGCCAGACTCGCGTTATCGTCGAAGACCTGAACACAACCTATGCGCGACTCTTGCCCCATTTTCAAAGCTATCAAAAGAAGCTCGATCAGGGGAGATAGGATGGACTTCTCGCTGAGCGAAGAGCAAATCATGCTCCGGGACATGGTCCAGGATTTTGCCGCCCATGAAATCGCCCCCGTCATCAGCCACTTTGAAGATAACCATCTTTTCCCGGCTGAAATTGTCCGGAAAATGGGCGAACTCGGGTTGATGGGCATGACCATCCCGCCGGAGTACGGCGGGAGCAAGACCGATTCCCTCTCTTTCATCCTCGCCCTGGAGGAGCTGAGCCGGGTTTCGCCGACAATTTGTCTCCTCCTCAGCGTCCATGCTTCCCTTTTCGCGAGGGGTATCCTCGAGTTCGGGACAGCCGAGCAGAAAGCCAAGTACCTGCCTCGGGCGGCTCGAGGGGAAATCGTGGGCGCCTTTTCGTTGACCGAGCCGGGCGCGGGCTCGGACGTAACGGCCCTGAAGACCAAAGCCGTGCGAAACGGGAGGCACTACATCCTGAACGGGGTTAAGGCCTGGGTGACGACCGGAAGCGAAGCCGAAGCTTTGATCCTCTTCGCCCAGACAGAAAAAGAGGCTGGCCCCCGCAAACTCAGCGCCTTTATCGTGGAGAGGAATTTTCCTGGTTTCCGGGTGGCGAGAATCGAGGAAAAGATGGGCCTCCACTCTTCCCTGACCGCCGAGATCGCTCTCGAGGACTGTCGCGTCCCGGTCGAAAACCTGCTCGGGGAAGAGGGGAAGGGCGCCTCCATCGCCCTTCATCTCCTTGATGGGAGCCGGATCGGCATCGCCGCTCAGGCGGTCGGACTTTCCCAGCAAGCCCTCGAGCTGGCGGTTCGCTACGCCAAACAACGGCAAGCCTTCGGCCATCCCATCGCCGAATTCCAGGCCATCCAGTTCATGATCGCCGACATCGCCACTCTCGTCGAGGCCAGCCGTCTCCTCACCTACCGGGCCGCCGATGCGTACGACCGAGGTCTCCCCTACGCCAAGGAAGCGGCCATGGCCAAGCTTTACTCCTCCGAGGCGGCCAACCGAGTCGCTTACCTTGCCCTCCAAATCCATGGTGGCTATGGTTATTCTAAAGAATATCAAATCGAGAGAATTTATCGGGATGCTCGGGTATTGTCCATCTACGAGGGCACATCCGAAATCCAGCGGCTGGTCATTGCCCGCCATCTCTTGAAGGACTCCTCCATCAGGTGAAGCCATGCTCAAAACGATGAGAAAAAACGTCAAGTCCCTCGCCCCAACGCTGTGGATTGTCATTGCCGCTTTCATCATCGCCATTTTCGCTGTCTGGGGCGGAGCAGGACGGCTGGGCGAAAAAGAAGGGGCGGCGACAATCGCCACACTGGGCAAACAAAAAATCTCGACCGAAGATTACTATAATGTTCTCCGCGAGCGGCTGGAGAGTCTGCAGCGGGAACTCAAGGGTTTGAACAAATCGTTCATCCAGCAACTCAACATTCCCCAGCAGGTTCTCGAGCAGATGATCCAGCAGGGCTTGCTCCTCCAGCAGGCTGAAGCGATGGGCCTGCGCGTCACGGACAGGGAACTTCGGGAGAAAATCGTCAGCCTCTTCCAGAGAGACGGAAAATTCATCGGCTACGAGGAATACCGGAGAATTCTCGAGTGGAACAGGATGTCGGTCGCTCAGTTCGAGGAGAGCTTGATGCGGGACATTCTTCTCCAAAAAGCCGTCGATTTGCTCACGGCCGGCATCACGGTCACGCCGGAAGAATTGTGGAACCATTACCGAAACCAGAAGGAAACAGCCAAAATCGAGTACCTTCTCCTGGACGAAAACAAAGTCGACCTCCCTGAGGAAGTCCCGGCCAGCGAAGTCAAGGATTATTTCGAAAAGAACAAGGACAAGTATAAAGTCCCGGAAAAAAGGGAAGGCACCTACATCTTCTTCGAAACCGAAGAGTTGAAAAAAGAAATTCAGGTCAGCCAAGCCGAAATCGAGAAATACTACCAGGATAACCTCAACCAGTTTAAAGAGCCCGAGAAAATCCGGGTCAGCCGCATCCATCTTCCCTTTGGCGACGGGGAGAAATCCACAGTCCGCGGGGAAGCCGGGCGCCTTCGAGAGCGAGTCACCCGCGGCGAGGATTTTGGCCAGGTTGCCCGCGCTTCCTCCCGCGACGAGAAAGCCAGCGCCGGAGGAGACTGGGGTTATTATGAATGGCGCAAGCTCCCGGCTCAGGAAAGCGAGGAGGTCAAAAAATTGGCCGCCGGCGAGGTCTCGGGTGTGATCGAGACAGAAGAAGGTGTGTCCATCCTCAAGGTCACCGAAAAGGAGCCCGAAAAAACTCAGCCCCTGGAGCAAGTCAGCTCGCGAATCCGAACCATCCTCGAGGACGAGAAAGCCCGGAAGTTGGCCGAAGAGAGAGCTGCCGCCCTGGAAAAAAGCGCCCGGCGAGAAAACACCCTGGACGTGGCCGCCCAGAAGGCCGGGCTTAAAGTCAAGACCACAGGCCTTCTCGAAGCCGGTCAAGCCCTGGGCGAAATCGACCCCTCGGGAACGATCAGTCAAGCCCTGTTTCGCCTCAAGGAAAAAGAAATTTCATCCCCCCTCTCCATGTTCAACGGAGTCGGAATTGTCCAATTAGAAAAAATCGAGCCTAAAAGGCCAGCTACTTTCGAGGAAGTGCGCGAAGAGGTGGAAAAGGAACTCCGGAACAGGCGGAAAAAGGACCTGGCCCTGGAGCGAATCAAGAAGATCCGAGCTCAGGTCGAGGGCAAGGACTGGGACGACATGGCTTCCAAGCTTGGAGTCGAGCACAAATCAGTCAATGAACACCGGCGCGAGCAGTACGTGGCCGTCCTCGGTGAAAACCCCGAGGTCGACCGTTTGGCCTTTTCGCTTCCCCTCAACCAGGTTAGCGAACCCATCGAGTACTCGAGCGGCTACGCCCTCCTCCGCGTCCTGGAAAGAAAAGAAGCGAGCCGCGAAGAATTCGAAAAAGAGCTGGACACCGAGCGATCGAACTTGCTCGAGACGAAGAAGAACAAGTTCCTCCAGGCTTACCTGAGCCGACTGCGGGAAGAGAAGGGAGTCAAGATCAACACCAGCCTCTTCCTCCAGATCAACGCGGATATCCTCTCTCGCTTCGAGGAGAGGGAATAGCCGGTCGAAAGATTCCAGCCCTTTTCTCTCAGGAACGAAGAAGGTCGAGAAAAAGGCTTTTCACCCTCATTTCGAGGGCGTTGCGGAAGCGTTCGACCGTTTTCTCAAACCCACCCCCCAGGTAGCCGGTAATCCGCATCGGCTCGCCAACGTGGACACGGATTTTTCCTGGAACCAAAAACGGAATGTGAGTCCCAAACAGGGCGATGGGCGTTACGGGAACAGCCACCCCATGCTCCTGGTAAAGAAGATAAGCGAGGATGGATACGCCTCTCCGAAAAGGGCTAACATAGGGATGGGGCGCCCGCGGATGGACCCGGCCTCTTCCCTGGAGAGCGATGATCGCCCGCCCCTTCTCAAGATATTCAAGACACCTGTGGAGCGCTTCCCGCTTGCTCGAGTACAGGTCCACTGGGATCGTGCCGACCTTGGCGATGTTGGCGGAGAAATAGCGCACGAAAAGATATTTCAGCGGCTTAAGGGCCGAGTTGACGACGAGGCCAAAATCCTTGAGATGCCGCCTCAGGTGTTTGCGGATGAGGAAGTCGAACTCTTCCTTGGTGAAGATCATCTTGTTAGCCGTAAAAAAAACAGGCCGGGGAGCGCACTTCAGGATGATAGCGACGTCCTTGTAGCTGCCGCTGTGATTCCCGACGATAATGTTGGGGCCTTCGGTGACGAAATTCTCCGGTCGTCTGACTTCAACTTTTTTTCCGAGCAGAGCAAGAAACGTCAGCTTCCGGATGAGCGGCTGGAAGCGCCGGAGTTCTTCTTCGAAGGTCGCCATTGTATTTCCTTATTATTCTAACAAACCAAGAGAAAAAGGCCAAAACGAGCTGGCCTTTCCCTGAATATTCGGGAATCTCAGGCCGGCTTGTAATTCGCGACCCATCATGATAATTTAGCGCGGATGGACGAAGGTTCAGACGAACTGAGCCGGCCGAGGAGGCAATGATGGTTACCCTGATCAAAAATGGCCATCTCTATGCGCCCGAGGACTTGGGAATAAAGGATATTCTGGTAGCCGGGTCGACGATCATCGACATCGCCGAGCCGGGCCGGGTTCGCATCGAAGGACTGGCTCTGGACATCGTTGAGGCGGCGGGAAAGATTGTCCTTCCCGGGTTTGTCGACCCGCATGTCCACATCCTCGGCGGCGGTGGAGAGGGAGGTCCGGCTACCCGAGCGCCGGAGATTTCCATCGAAGAAATCATCTCCAGCGGCGTCACCACCGTCATCGGGTGTCTGGGCACGGATTCGGTCACCCGCCATCTCGAATCCCTCCTGGCTAAAGCCCGCGGCCTGGAAGCCGAAGGCGTAACCACTTACATTTTTTCTGGCGCCTACGGGGTTCCCCCGCCGACCCTCACCGGGAGCATCCTCCGCGACATCGTCCTCATCGATAAGGTTATCGGCGCGGGTGAAATCGCCATCTCCGACCACCGCTCCTCCCAGCCGACCTGGGAAGAGATTGCTCGTCTGGCTGCGGAATGCCGGGTCGGCGGGATGCTCTCTGGAAAAGCGGGCATCCTTCATCTCCACCTCGGCGAGGGGCCACGCCACCTCGAGCTTCTTTTTCGACTCCTCCGGGAGACAGAAATTCCTCCTTCTCAAATCATCCCCACCCACGTCAATCGGAAAAGGGAATTGATGGAAGAAGGGCTGGCCTTTGTCCGTGCCGGGGGGATGATCGACCTCACAGCGGGGGAAAAACCAGAGGGCGAGGCGACGACCGCCCTCACGGTGGAGGACGCCATCCGCCTTTGTCTGGAGCAAAAGATTCCTTTGACCCAAATCACGATCAGTTCGGACAGCAATGGAAGTCTGCCCGTCTTTGACAGGGCTGGCCACCTCATCGGCCTGACTATCGCCACGGAGAGGGATTTGCTCCAGAAATTCCGCTCGCTCATTGAGCAAAAGGTCATTGGTTTCGAAGAGTGCGCCCGGCTCTTCTCGACCAACGCTGCCCATGCTTACAAGCTTCTCCATAAAGGCGAGATCCGCATCGGAAACGACGCCGACATTCTCCTCATCGATGAGAACCTCGAGCTGACGGATGTCTTTTCGCGGGGACGGAGGATGATGGCCGGCACAAGACTCCTGGCCCAGCGCACGTTTCATCGAGACAGCTGAGGAGACCCCATGAGTGAAGAAAGCGCCCGTCCTCCAAAAAAGCCGAGATTTGGCGTCGCCCTGATTCCCCTTCTGGCCATGGCCATCCTGCTCGGCGTCGGCTACGGGATTTACCGGATCCGGCCCCAGGTCCTTCTCATCGCCGCTGCCTTCCTTACTGGCTTGTTGGGCTATTTCCTTCGCTTCTCCTGGCGGGACATGGAACGCGGTGTCGTCGACAGCATCCACAAAGCCATGCCGGCCATCCTCATCATGCTCTGCGTGGGCATCCTCATCGGTTCCTGGATTGCCTGCGGCACCATCCCGATGATCATCTTCTATGGCCTGAAGCTCATCTCGCCTCAGTATTTCCTCTTCACCGCCTGCCTCGTTTGCAGCATCACCTCTCTGGCGACGGGAACGAGCTGGGGGACCATCGGGACTCTCGGCGTTGCCTTCATGGGTATCGCCATGGGCCTGGGGATTCCCCTCGGTCCGGCTGCCGGCGCCGTCGTGGCCGGGGCCTACTTCGGGGACAAGATGTCTCCCTTTTCTGATGTCACCAACCTGGCTCCAGTGGCCG
This sequence comes from uncultured Eubacteriales bacterium, assembly GCA_964445305.1. GTDB lineage: Bacteria > Acidobacteriota > Aminicenantia > Aminicenantales > UBA8522 > CAYUKK01. The sequence continues at coordinate 28,474 of CAYUKK010000016.1, read as the reverse complement.
CCGGCTCCAACCTCTTCGACCACATCAAACACATGCTCTGGTCGGCTGTCCCTGCCTGGCTCATCGGCCTCATCATCTATTTCTTCATCGGGCTGCGCTACAAGAGCGAGGCCGTCGAATCCGAAACGGTCATCCTTATTCTGAAAACTCTCCGGGAGAATTTCCGCTTCCACGTGCTCCTTCTCCTGCCCATGGTCATCGTCTTCTATTTCGCCTTCACCAAGAAGCCGACCATTCCGGGGATGCTCCTCTCTTCTCTCGCCGCCGGAGCGCTGGCCATCATTTTTCAGAAGGCTTCGGTGACGGCTGTGGCCACGGCCATGAACACGGGCTTTCAATCTCAGACCGGCGTTGAAGCGGTCGACAGGCTGATTTCCAAGGGCGGGATGATGAGCATGATGGAAACCCAGCTCGTCGCCTTCACCGCCTTCAGCTTCGGCGGCATCATGCAGCGGACCGGCATGCTGGCTGTGATTCTGGACAGGGTCATGACTTTTGCTAACAAGGTCTGGAGCATCGTCGTGACGACTGTTGTCTCGGCCATCGTCACGGCCATGGTCACGGGAAGCTCCTATCTGTCGATGATCATCCCGGGTGAACTCTTGGCGCCTGTCTATAAGAAAAAACAGCTCGCCGCCAAGAATCTCTCCCGGATTATCGAGGAAAGCGGCGCCATCATCGTCCCCCTCATCCCCTGGAGCATGGCCGGCGTCTACATCACCGGCACGATCGGTGTGCCGACCTTCTCCTACCTGCCCTGGGCCATCATGAATTATACGGCGGTCATCATCCTCATTATTTTTGGCCTGACAGGCTTCACCATGGCCCCAAAGGTCCGGGATGATGAGACCCAGATAGGAAGCTGAGCGCAGGGGCTGGAGGCTGGGTTTTAGGACTTCAACGCCGCGTGTGCCCCTGGGATGGCGTGGCCGTCTATTCTTCCTCTTTTTCCGCCTCGCCCAATGCCTTCTCAAATGCTTCTCTGGCTTTTTCCTTCTTTTGGCGCTCGAGCTCGGCCGTGGCCTCAAACTTGCGTTCGAATTCTTCCTGCCTCTTCTTCTCTTTGGCCAGGAGGTCATCCAGGCTGCCCTTTTTCCGGGCGGCGTGCTTTTCCGTCTTGACGACTTCCTGGGAAACTCCATCCACCCAGAGGATTGATTGGCAGCAGGGGCAAGCAATCTGGAAGACGCCGGATTTTGGCTTTGGCTCAACCATGGTCATTTCTAATCTATCAGAAAATCACTGCCGAAGGAAGCTCCGACCTCCCCTCGCACCTAAGTCCACGAGGCTCCGTTAAGGCACCGGATGTTGAGCCGTGACTTTATCCCAAGCCGTGCTTCCTGAGGAGTTTAAAAAGGCCCTGCCTCGTCACGCCGATTCCCTGCGCGGTTCTCGTCTTGCTGTATCCGAAGCGACGAAGGGCCAGGTTGAGGAAGCGCTTCTCGAACTCGGCTTTGGCCTCGTGATAATCGAACGAAGCTGAAGGCTCAACCTCCTTCCCGGGGTTAATCTTCGGTGAGAGATGCTCCTCCTTGATCAAACCGCCGTCACCGCACAGGACCAAGCATCGCTGGATTTCGTTCTGAAGCTCGCGGACATTGCCCGGCCAGGAATACTCCATCATGAGTTCCAAAGCCCGCGGGGAAAGGTAGACTTTTTCTTTTTTCATTTGCCTGGCGTATCGATCGATAAAATAATCGATGAGGAGGAAAAGGTCGCTCTTCCTTTCCCGAAGCGGGGGCACTTCGATGGTCAGGATGCGCAGCCGGAAGTAGAGGTCAACCCGAAAATTTCCCCGCTCAACCTCCGCCTCGATATTCTTGTTGGTGGCGCTGATGAACCGGACATCGACCCTCCTTGTCCGGTTCTCGCCAACTCGCCGGATTTCCCTTTCTTGGAGAAGGCGGAGCAACTTGGCCTGGAGGGGGAGGGACAAATCGCCGACCTCGTCAAGGAAAAAAGTGCCGCCGTTGGCTTCCTCGATAAGACCCGCTTTATCCCGGAGGGCACCGGTAAAAGACCCCTTGGTGTGACCAAAAAGCTCGCTCTCCAGAAGGTGATCAGGAATGGCCCCACAATTGACAGCGACGAAGGGTTTGTGCCGCCTCGCTCCCCGCTCATGGATCGAACGAGCGATGAGCTCTTTTCCCGTTCCGCTTTCCCCATAAATAAATACGGGCGCTTCGGCATCTTTAACCCGGTCAATGAGCATCCGGATCTGCTGGGAACTCCGGCTGGAGCCAATAATGGGTTCGAGGGTGGGCTCGCATGGCGCGGACGCCTGTTTTTTTGTCTTTCCCCAGAAATCACGCAGCAAAGAGAGAAGCGGCCGGGAAAGGATAGTGAGTATCTCGAGGTCAACAGAGGAATAAGGCCGCGCCGGAAGATTCCGGGATAGGCATACAGCCCCGTGGACGCTCTCCGCGACGGACAGGGGAAGACAGAGGTAACTATCTCCATCCAGAGACCCAAAAGAACGAAGAGAGCTTTGCATCCACCTTTCCTCTCGCGGGATCAAGATGGCTCTCCTCTCCTCGGCGGATTGCCTGATGATCTCCGCGACACGCTCCGGAACAGGGTTATTCGGCTGGGGCCAAGAGCTCTGGAAAGAAAACTCCTCTCCTTCTCCTTCGCCAAGGACGGCCAAATCAACTCGCTCCGAGCGAATCTCTTGACCAAGGGCCTCGAGAAGCCTCACCAGAAAAGAAGAAAAAAAACCAGCGTTTATCCCCACACCCCCATGAACGAAGGTGGAAAGGGATTTTTCTCATAAGGAAGGTTTTGTTCTCTGCCGCGAGTTCAGAGGCGCATGGATAGCCTAAGAACAGGGCGGTCTAATGACCTATTTCTGCTCGGGCATTTTCTCCAGCTTGGCGAGCTGCTCCGGCGTGAGGGGCGAGCAGAACCCGGCATAGTTGACGAGGGGTTCAGCAGCGTTTTCGAGCGGTACCCAGCGTCCCTCCTTAAAATCCAGGAAGATGAATCCCCAGTTTTGCCCCTCGACGACGGGAACAATCCCCTGGATATTTTGAAGCTCGCCGTTCTCGAAGCGAATCAGCTTGAGCCGGCCCGCCTTCAAATCTTGAAGGATCGAGGTCGCGTGGCATTCGCCGCAGGTTCGGCCTTTCTTCATGATCAGGTGGGGAAAGGAAGGAGCGAAAGTGATCATGGTTTTTCCCTGGTAGACAAACGTATGGAGGTTGCCAAAAGTCACTCGGCCATCGAAGTTAACGAGGAAAAGCAAGTTCTTGATGGGCAGGGAACGACTCTTTCCTTCCTTAACCCGGGTTTCAAAATGGCAGTTGTAGCAGGAGGGAACGTCCCGGACATGGCAGCCTTGGCAGTCGAGCTTTCCCTTGTGGTCGTGGAGGCCAGGGCAGGTCAGTTGTGCCGGCTCATGGCAGTTTTCGCACCGCGCATCCATGGCCCCCGCATCCCGCATCGAACGATAAGGGATGCCATCGCCGTGGACCTCGCGCGCCGTGTGGCAATCCATGCATTGGAGTCCCATCCTGAAATGGACATCGGCCGTCGGACTGGTCGGGTTTTTCTGGACCTCGACGAGCGAAGCAAAGTTGTGGCAACCCTGGCAAAGCTCCTGTGACCGGGCTCTCTCGAGTGAATAGGCAGCCTTACCCTTCATCTCTTTTTTGTGGCAGGTATCACACGAGCGCACGTGACATCCGGCACAGGGAAGCTCGGAAAAAGGAAGGCCCGTTATCCTCTCCAACCCCCCTTGCTCCTTGGCGTACCAGAATTCCAGCCCCCGGTTGGTGAAGTGGAGGCTATTCTCGTAAAAGTTCGTTGGTCCGTTCTTCTTCTCCTGGGCCAAGCCAAGAACTAAAAACACAGCCAGGGTGGCCAGAATCCCTGCTCCTTTTTTTTTCTCATTCCCTGTCCTCCGCATCCTGAATCCACTTTCCTCGCTTCAAGAGGAGGAAAAATTATAGATGATGCTTGGAGAAGATTGCAACGCCATCTTCCCAGCGACGGCCTGGCCATGCCTTTGACAAATTCTCGAGTCATGATTTATTCTTCCTCCCGATGGTGATTGCGGCAAAACAGCGCGCCAACGCGCCTCCCGGCCGCTCTGTTCAAAAGCGGTTCTTCTTCGTTAAGGCTGCTTGCTACCTTTTCATCTGTCTGTCTGCCCTTCTGGCCCTTTCCAACCTTGTTTTTAGCGGTAGCTGGTTTTCTTCCCATGAGGACTGGCGCTATTTCGTTTTGCTCGACCAGGTGAGGAAATCGTTTTTAAGCGGAAATCTTTATCCCCGCTGGATGCCCGATTTGTTTGGCGGCTATGGATATCCGACTTTCGTTTTTTATCAGCCTGGCTTTTTCTTCGCTGGCCTGCTGTTCTCCATCTTGCCCGGATATCCCCTCTATGTTTTCTATGTCCTCCTCCTCTTTCTGTTTATCCTTGGTTCTATAGCTGTTTTTGAAATTGCACTTCTCCTGGTCAAGGAATACTCCGCCGCTCTCTTTGTGGCCATCATGTTCCTGCTCACTCCCTACCTTTATGTTAACCTTTTCGTCCGGGGCGCCCTGAGCGAATTAATGGCTATGCTCCTTACTCCCTTGCCCCTTCTCTTCCTCTTTCGATTCGCCAAGACCATGGAGATAAACGGCCGAGTCTCCATCCTTAATCTGGCTTTTCTTGTGTTTTTCTTCGGCCTGGTAATCCTTTCCCATCCGGCGACGGCGCTTTTCTATGTCCCGGCTTTCGCTCTGCTGGCCATACTCCAGGCAAAGGAATTGGCTTATCGCCATCAATACCTGGTCCATATCTCAGTCGCAGCACTCTTGGCTTTTTTGTGGACATCGTCCTATTGGTTTCCCCTTATCCAGATGAGGCCCTATGTCCAAATGAATCGTTTGATCGAGGGTCCTTACCGGGCATCGGCCCACGTTGTTCATTGGCCGCAGTTTTTTTCAAGGTTCTGGGGGTTCGGCAATTCCGGTCCTTCGCCGGATGACAGCCTGCCCCTTCCCTTGGGGACAATCCACTTTACGGTGGCTTGTCTTGGTTTCTGCTTAAGCTACAGAACGAGACTCATCCGACATTCCTTCCTTATCTACCTTGTCCTCATTCTTATGATGAGCCCATTGAGCACCCTCCTGTGGGACAAATTTTTGCCCCTCCGGTTTGTCCAGTTTCCTTGGCGTTTGCTCTCGGTCACAGCGATTTTCCAAGCATTGGCCATTTCCGGCCTGGCCCTTTTCTTGAGGGGCAGAATCCCTGTTCTAAAAAAAATGCTCTACGGTGCGCTCATCGGCATCACCGTTCTCTGGCAACTGCCGGCCTTTAAACCGCAAAGTCGAGTCGATTTCAAAAGGGGATATTATTTGTTCTTGAGAAACCTCAGGACGGGGTTTCACACATTCGCCGTCACCTGGGAATACACGCCAAAAAACGGCGCCGAAAAAGTCATCGGGTTGGGGCCGAGAGGAAACGGCCGACCCCTTGTCGAAACAGAATCCAGAAGTAAGATCTTCTACCAAAAAGGCCATTCCCCATTCAGAATTCGCTTCAAGACAACGCTCCACAAGAAGGACACGATAACCATTAACCAAATTTACTTCCCTGACTGGAAAATAATGGTCAACCAAAGAGAGTTAAGCCAGCCATCCATCAGAAAAAGCCTTGGCCCTGATGCAAGAATAAGGATCGGGCCCTTGCCTCCCGGAACCTACGAAGTTGTCGCTTTCTACAAGGGTCCGCCGCATTCACGAGCTCGCCAGATTTTAGCGACGATATTGGCCTCGATTCTCGTGACAATTCTTGTCGTTTACAATAAAAGAGAAAACCGTTCATCGCGGCGGGAAAAGCCAGGATGAGGTTGCGGCGCTTGATGACGGATTTCTAACGCCGGCTTCCAGATGCCCTCTTTATCCGTAGTGGAGCGATATCAACCTCCCTGTCAGGGACAATGAGGCGCTGTTCCGGTCTGCAAAAATCAAGCATCCAATTCTTTCGCTTTTCATCATGGAGCGAGAGGATGCGTCCCAGCTCGTCTTCGGGTTGAAAGCGATTTCCCGAATCGATACAATAATCCCCGCGCTCATCAGGCGACGCCCACTCCCCCTTCACTCCGGGAGTGGTCATCGTGACTCTAATCGACCGGTTTTAAACGTAGATAGATTAGCAAGGAGAAAGACAATGCCCGTCAGGAAATACGGTGATTTGGAAGAAGTCCGGGTCACGATGGAGGGCGCTCGGGGAGTCACCAAAAAAATTCCCTTAGGGAAAAATGAAGGTTGGGAGCAGTATACGTTGCGGGTCTTCAAGATTGCACCGGGAGGGCATACGCCGAAGCATCGGCACGATTGGGAGCACGTCAATTATGTCATGTCCGGTAAGGGCCGGCTGATCCTGGACGGAATAGAGCACGAAATCGCCGAGAAAGATTTCGCTCTCGTCCCCCCGAACGCCCTGCACCAATTCGAGAATCCCTTCGCTGAAGACTTCGAGTTCATCTGTATCGTGCCGAACCGCGGGGAATATTGAGACATCCGAGATGATGCGAAACCGGTTTTAGGGGACCGTGCGATATCTCCGACCTGGCGACTACATCGTCATCGTTCTTTACTTCGTCATCCTCATCGGCATCGGCTCCCATTTCCGTAGGAAAGCGGCCACCAGCCTGGAGCATTATTTCCTGGCCGGTCGCCGGCTTCCCTGGTGGGCTCTCGGTCTTTCCCAGATGACCTTCTGGTTCGACATGACGGGGACGATGATCATCACCTCGTTCCTCTTTCTTCTCGGACCGCGCGGGATTTATGTCGAATTCCGCGGCGGGGCGGGCCTTGTCCTCATCTTCTTCATGCTCTGGGCGGGAAAATGGCATCGCCGTTCGGGAGTCATCACCGGCGCCGAGTGGATGATCTTCCGCTTCGGCACGGACTTCTGGGGTCACTTCGCGCGGCTCATGTCGGTCGTCTCTTCGGTCATCATCAACCTGGCGCTCCTTGCGTACTCCTTCAAAGGAGCCGGGCTCTTCCTTTCCATGTTCCTGCCTCTCTCGCCGCTCGTCTGCTCGCTGGTCATGATGGTCGTTACCGGGCTCTACACCATCGAGGCGGGGTTCTACGGCGTCGTCTTCACCGATATCTTCCAGTCCATCTGCATCTGGATCGGCGTCGGTTTCATTGTCGCCCTGGCTGTAACGAGGATCGCCGGTGTCGCCGACCTCGGGTCGCTGGCCACTTCCGTCACCGGCAACCCCGACTGGCTGAGCGCGCTCCCGCAATGGAAAACTCCGATGCCAGCCGGCTACGAACAGTACAGCTTCCTCCTCATGATGACGCTTTTTTATCTGGGGAAGACCATTATCCAGGGCCTGGGCACTGGCGCCGACCCGCGGTTTTTCGGCGCCCGGAGCGACCGTGATTGTGGTCTTCTCAGCTTCACAGCTGGCTGGACGTTCATGCTCCGCTGGCCGCTGATGATGAGCTTTGTCGTCCTGGGGCTCCTCCTCATCAAAAGCCTCTTCCCGGACCAAACGGTCCTGACACAGGCGGCGGAGCTGATCAAGACGCAGGTTGGCTCAGTCCCGCAAAACGAGTGGCCGGAGCTCATCTCCCGAATCATGAATCATCCCCAGGCATTCTCGCCCGCTCTGATCAACGGGTTGGCGCATCTTCTCGGCCAGGACTGGAGCTCCAAACTCAGCCTCCTGAGCTATCACGGCACCGTGGACCCGGAGCGGATCCTGCCGGCCGTTCTTTTGATGAGCATCCCGGTGGGGCTTCGAGGGCTAATTCTCGTATCCTTCCTGGCTGCGGCCATGTCCACGTTCAACGCCATTGTTAACGCAAGCACCGGGTTCCTGACGCGCGACCTCTACCAGGGCTATATCCGACCCAAGGCAAAAAATAGAGAGCTGATCCATATGAGCTACGCGTTCGGCGCCCTGGTCATGCTCATCGGGTTTTCGACCGCCTACTCCACCAAAAACATCAACGACATCTGGGGCTGGCTGACCATGGGCCTTGTCGGGGGGACGATGGTCCCGACGGTGCTCCGCCTCTACTGGTGGCGGTTCAACGGGAGCGGGTTTGCCCTGGGCACGCTTCTCGGCCTGGCCGCGGCGCTCGTCCAGAGGATTCTCATCCCGGTCATGCCGGAGTGGCAGCAGATTGTCTACATGGTCGCCATGGGCACGCTCGGCAGCCTGTTCGCCACCTATCTCCGTCCTCCAACCGACCGGGCCGTTCTCGAGAAATTCTACCGGAAAACAAGACCCTTCGGGCTGTGGGGCCCGCTGCGGAAAATCCTTTCGGCCGAGGAGGCAGAGGCCATGAAGGCTGAGCACAAATTCGACCTGGCGTCGCTTCCCTTTGCCTTCTTCTGGCAGCTGACTATGCTGATGTTGCCCATGTTTCTGATCATCCGGCAGTACCGCGCCGCGGCAGTTGCCGGGGCTATCCTCGCCATTTCCCTCACTGGCCTCTATTTCTTATGGTACAGGAGGCTTCCTCCACCCGCGAAGTCTAACCCTTGAGCTCAGTCGCATCCCGGGATAGCTCCCCGCGCTCTTAACCTCTTCTTAACATCCCTGTTCAGGTTCCTATTCAAAAGTTCAACGAAAATTCTGCGGTCATCAGAAGCTCATGAGAAGTCTCAGGGAGAAGGGCAAGGCGCCCGGCGATCGAGCTCCGCCTGTACCCTTGAATTGGGGGGCTAATGATAAACCAAGAATCTTCAATTTTGTTATCCTCTTGAAATAATGATACTATTATAGTATCATTCTTGATGGAATGAAACTTTTGAGACGCGACACGGATGCGGCCTTAAAGGCTCTCCTGTTGATGGCTCCATCCAAAGGAAAAAGGGTCGATACGGCCAATCTATCCGAAAAGATGGGAATTTCCCGACAATTCTTGCGGAGAATTCTTCAGGATTTGCAGAAAAAGGGGTTCTTGAAATCATCCAGGGGCAAAGGGGGCGGCTTCTGGCTCGAGCTGGATCCGGCTGACATAAGAATTCTCAACGTCATCGAAGCCTTTCAGGGACAGGTTGAGCTTCAGGAATGTCTCTTTCAGAAAAAAATCTGCCCGGACATCAAGACCTGTGCTTTAAGACAAAAGATCCTGGAGCTCGAGGCCAGCCTTGTTGACGAGCTGAAAAAACTGACTCTGAAAGACCTCTCAAGAATAAGCCATCCAGCCTCTTTGTCGGCCCTCATCGATAAGAGGAGGTTTAGACCATGAAAAAAGAGAAAACGGCGGGAGAAAAACTCAGCCCAACTCAAATTCTCATGGCTGAACATGAGGCCATCCAAACCATGCTGAAAGTGCTGGAAAATCTGGCAAAAAAGTTGGAGGACGGAGAACAAGTTGAAATCGACCATCTCAGGCGGGCACTTGAATTCATCACTGGTTTTGCTGACCGGTGCCATCATGCCAAGGAGGAGGATTTGCTCTTTCCGGCCATGGAAAAGGCGGGCGTTCCCCAACAGGGAGGGCCAATCGGCGTCATGTTAGCCGAGCACGAGGAAGGCCGAAATGAAGTCCGGGCTATGAAAGACGCTGTCGGGCGATTGGCTCAAGGGGAGAAAAGGGCTGGGCTTGATTTTGCCCGACACGCCAGAGCCTATATCTCGATTCTGAATCAACATATTTTCAAGGAGGATAACATTCTCTATCCGATGGGCGATGCTCGCCTTACCGATACGGACAAGAAAAAACTGGAAAAAGAATTTGAGCGAGTCGAAAAGGAAATCGTTGGCGAAGGCAAGCATGAGTATTTTGAATCGATTCTTGAAGAGCTCCGAAACAAATACTGTTGATTTCCTCTGTCGAGGGGGAAAACAGCCTGCGCCCGGAAGGTCTCGCGCCCCACTCCGGGCCCATCCTGATGGAAAAAGACCTCATAAAAAAAGCCAAGAAGAATCACCATCTCCTTGACCATTTCATCTTGAAAAAATAAGATGTTATGGCCCGGGGATCGTGGGAGATGATAACTGATCGCGGGGCCTTGATATTCAGATCGCACCGAGAGGAAATTTCCCCACCTTTCCCGCATCGGACTATGTTTGTCGGCCAGGATAAAGCCGGAAGATCAGCTCCGCTTCCAGTCAGGATTGAAAACCCCCGGCAACCCGGGGAACTGAAATAGCCAGGATCAGGACCATGGGAATGAGACTTTATTTCGAACCGGAAATCAAAGACCTGGTCAACTTAAGAGAAGCCATCAGGGCCGTTGAAAGCTCTTTTGCCGCTTACAACTCGGGCAAAGCGGTGTTGCCCGGCGTCATCAATCTCGACCTGCCCGAGTTTGAGGGCGAGGTGCACGTTAAGGCCGCCTACATTGAAGAGGAAGAATATTATGTCATTAAGGTGGCTTCGGGGTTTTATCAGAATCCTGGCCGGGGCCTGCCGGTTGGCAACGGGTTAATGCAGGTCTTTAAGGCGAAGACCGGTGAGCTGGCGGCCATTCTATTCGACCGCGGCTACCTGACTGAACTGAGGACGGCGGCCGCGGGGGCGGTGGCGGCCAAGTATCTGGCCAAAGCTTCCATCGCGGAGGTAGCGGTCATCGGTTCTGGCTTTCAGGCCAGGTTTCAACTTAAAGCTCTGGCTGAAGTGCGCTCTTTCGAGAAAGTCACCGCCTGGAGCCGGAGGCCTGAAAATGTCTGGAAATACATCGAGGATATGAAGCCGGTCTTCCCCAAGGTGAGTTTTTCAGGTGCCGCCACGGCCGCGCAGGCGGTTAAAGAGGCCGATTTAATCATCACGGCGACACCGAGCCGTGAGGCCATTATCAGGGCCGAATGGCTTAAACCCGGGGCGCATATTACAGCCATGGGTTCGGACGGACCGGAAAAACAGGAGCTATTTCCGGAAGTCCTGGCCAGGGCTGACCGGCTTTTCTGCGATTCGGTTGAACAGTGCGGGCGTCTGGGTGAAGTTCATCATGCTCTCAAAAGCGGCGCCATTTCTCTGGACAAAATCAGCGGGGAAATCGGCGAGCTTGTTCTGGGATTGAAGGCCGGCAGGCAGAATGACCATGAGATCACGGTTGCCGACCTGACCGGTCTGGGGGTACAGGATGCGGCCATAGCCGGGTTATTCCTGCGCCTGGCCCGCGAAGCCGGTGTTCCCGGCCAAACCGTCGATATTTGAGGCCCGTGTTTTTAACCTCAGTTCTGGCTTCGCCGGCCAATATCCCTGGCCTTTATCTTCTTGATTGACCGGAAATCGTCAGGACCTCTCCAGCTTCAGACCGATTCCCACGCGAAAGCAAAGTTGAAGCTGCGCCAAGGAGCGCCCGAAGCGCCCCGGAGCCAGCGAAGGCTATTTCTGGCGGCCTTTCCAGGTTCTGATGGAAAGGTGATTTCGGGCGGGAATCTTCTCCTCGGCAGGCTGAGCTGCAAAGGAAAAAGCTTTCTCGAGCGCTCCCCAGAGCTTCTTTCTTGACAGGTGTGAAGCGGCAAAGATAACAACTCCCTGGCCTTTAGCCTGCCTCACCACCTCAATCGTCCGGATGAGTTTGTCCCCCGGGAAAAAGCCCGGGGGCGGATCATTGAGAATTCGACGGAGCGCCTCGGCCATCGCCTCCCGGTCAATCTTTCCCCTCCGGAAAAGCTCGACCCTCGCCTTCAATTCCTTCGCCCGCGGCGCCGAAAACCTGGCAAGATAAGCGATATTCGCCTGAAGGAGCCCCGCCAGCTCTTTTTCAAAATCAGGTGACCTCGCTTCCTTTTCTGACTTCAGAAGCTGAATGGCCTTCTCCCAGGGCTCGAGCTCTTCCCTGAAAATATAGTGGGCATCGAGCCCAACAAGGAGAGTCGATCTCTCCGCCACCCATTCCACTTGCGCTCGCACGGTATCGCCGAGATAAAGGAGATAATCTTCGAAGCTTCCCTGGAAATGGCTCCGATAAGTCATGGGCATGGTAATGTCCAGCCAGGGCAAAAAATCTGTCCAGCGCTGGCCGATGAAGCGGCCGCTTTTCATCGGGTTGATGAAGACGGCCGCTGACATCTCGATATCCGGCCGGATGGCCGAAGCCAGCTCCCAGGCTTCACGGACAAATCGGGTGATGGCGTCGCAGCGCATCTCATAGAAAAAATAATCCAGGTCGCTCCGGTTGATGGATTTCCCCTCAAGGATGAACCGGGCTTTTTCCTCCCGGCTCATCTGGTCCCAGTTGGCTGGTCTGACCGTGAAGTCCTGGTCCCAGTTGGATTCCTGGCGCAAGCGGATATTCTTCAAGGGCACGGCCGCCTCAGGTCGCGAAGGATAATAGAAGAAGTTATAACGGAGATAGTTTTCCACACAGTAATCGCAAAAACAGTAGGAATCAGGGGCGACATCGCCCGGGTAGCGGACGTAATCATGATGGATGCCTTCGACCGGATAGTTCTGGACGACTTCCTGGATCATGGGCAGAAGCCACTGGTCAGTGTACCCCGGCCGCTGCGCTGGACACATCCAAACAGGCCCGTATATTTGCTCTGGAGTAAGCTTTTCCTCCGAGGTCAGCCCGCCCTCCGGGTTGCGCATCGCCCACTCGGGATGGCTCTTGAAAGCTGGCGAGTCCTTTCCCTCGGGAAAATCGCACAGCCAGGCATGGACTTTGATTTTGTACGTGGGAGCAACATTCGTGATGGCGCGGAGAAGGTCAAAGTCTTTATATTCAGGATGGATCGCTTCCGGAAACCGGCGACTGTGCCAGAAGATGTGCCCGGCCGTGTCCTTGATCAGGGGAACAACAATCTGGATGTGGCACTTCTTAAGGAGGGAAAAGAAATCCTCCACTTCTTTTTCGCTCTTCCCGAAATCCCCCGGGTGGGCCCAGACTCCCCTTCCCTCCCAGATTTCCTGAGCTTGAGAGGGGACAAACATAAAAAAAATAAGAGCGGTCAACAAAAACCAGGTTTTTTTCATCTCTCTTCCTCCTTCAAAATAACGTCAAGCCAGGGACGCCCTCTTCTTAGAGTGCCAGCCGGCTTTTCCCCGGCTCAGAATTCGGCCCTGGCCTTGATCAATCATCCCCGCTGCGGCCTCGAACTCCGGGAAAACTATTTTTGTCTTTATTTTTCCCCTATCCATGCTTGTTTTCTCTTCCTATGAGACATAATGGCAGTCGTGTTTCAAATCATTTTCTTCCCATCACCCTTGTAGACTCTGGCCACTGCTTCAATAAACGAAGAATCGCTCTTCGGCAGGCAGTAGGTGACGACCCCGTCAGCGAGGCCCTTTTGGGTCGCTTCCAGGCCAATTCCCAAGCACTTCTCGACAAAAGCTGGCGTTGGCTCATCAGCTGATTGGGAATGCTTCATCGCATAGACCATCACCACCAGCGGCATCGAGCCAGCGAGACCGCCCTTCCGAGCTTGCCCGTCCAGCCACCGCCGAAAAGCTTCGATTTGCGGCCCGAGAAGGGAGGAATCCGAGTGGTTTTTTTGAGGATAAAAATAGGGAAAGACCACGCCATCGATGGCTCCATTTTGAACATGGGCGCTGATGGTATCCTCGTAATAGCCAAAATAGCAAACGACGAGCAGAGCCAGATGAGGCGCGATTTTATGGGCTCTCGTCATCATCTCCAGGCAATAGGCCGGCGTAAACGTGTCGACATTGGCGTTAAAGTCGTCAATGCATATCCCGGCTATACACGGATAGACCGCAGCCAGCTTGGCACATTCTTCAGCCCAGCGCCCATAATCAGCCCCAAAGGGTTCTGGAGCAGGCGGTTCTGACGGCGGAGTTAAATAAAGCCAGAGACGCCAGCCTCTTTTCTGGAATTCCCCGGCCAGAAGAGCAAAATCGTCCCAGGCGCCGGGATAATTCTCCGCACCCCAGACCAGATGAAAATAATCCCTCGCTCCGATCTTTTCCAGGGCGGATAGTAAACAGGGAATATCCGTCCTCCCCGACTCTTTTCGGGCCCCGATGGGAGCGTAGTCCCCGAGCACGGGGATGAAAACGGGCACTTGAGGTCCGGTATAACCTCGGCGCTCCAGACGACGGGGCTTTTCCTTCGCCCCCTCGTTTCCTCCGACAACCCTTTGTGTTTGACCTGCCAATGACAATATGGTCACCACGGATGAGGCCAAAGCCAACATCGTCATTCTTTTCACGACAAAGCTCCTTTCCTTCTTTTTCCATAGCCCAAACCGAACCGATTTGTAAAGGGGCCAAGTGCTCCCGAATTTGACGATAGAAAATTATCATCAAGCGAAAGTGCTTCATCTTGTAACAAATTATCACGATAGCGAGTGCACCCGAGGGGTGGCGTGGTTCGGGGGCCGACCTGACCCGAGACGCTGACCGTTGTTCCCATCCGGCCTGCTCGAAAGACGCCCACCTTTTCTCAGGCCCCCTTTGATTGTTCAAAGGGGGTAGGGGGATTTAATGGCTAAGAAAGAATTCCTGGGGGCGTCTGACGCGGAGAGGGGTAGGGGTGGTTAATACATATGAAAAACAAAGCTTTCGATAGCGTCTCGGAACGCCGACCCGAGCGTTTGAGGACATGGGAAACAGGCGAGGGGTTTGGGTGAGGGAGCGCGTCGAAGCCTGAGCGGGCATGGTTTCTCGAGCTAGGCGAGAGAAGAGCGAAGGCTGAGTCGGAGCGAGTTTCCTCGCTGGGGAAACGAGCGGGCTTCGCAATCCCAACTCCGAGCCTGGCCGGGGGTGAACCACGACAGGACCCGTCGGGTGCTTCTATCGGCAATTTCGGGCCACCTCCCTATTTTTTCCGAAAATCCCATCATCGACGAGGGGCTACCCTTCCAGGAAAGGGGCATGAGTCTTACCATCTCGCGCGTTTAGACGATGAAAATGCCTTCAATTTCGGCAAAAATCTGCTCATCGCGGAAATGTCTCTGGTGCGAAGCGCCGCTCGGGCAGGCGGCAACGCAGGTGCCGCAACCCTTGCACAGGGCATCGTTGATGACGGACACTCCCTTTTCTTTATCGTAGGTGATGGCCGTGAACGGGCAGAGGTTGACACAGATTTGGCATCCCGAGCAGAGGTCTTCGTTGATTTCGGCGGTCACAGGCTCGAGAGCAAAAGTCCCCTTATCAGCTAAGGCCATGGCTTCAGCGGCTGCCCCCCCTGCCTGAGCCACCGTATCAGGAATATCACGAGGCGCCTGGCAAGCTCCAGCCAGGAAGATGCCATCGGAAAACGTTGATACCGGCGCCAGCTTGGGATGACGCTCGAGGAAGAAGGTATCCTGACTGCAGGAGATATTGAAGATTTTGGCCAGCTGGTTGTGGTCGAGACCGGGCTCGAGTCCCGTGGCTAAAATGACCATATCGACGGGGATGCGGCGCACAGTCCCGAGCAGGGTGTCCTCAACCCGGATGATGAGCTTTCCTTCTTCCTGTTGGGTCATGGCCATGTCCGTGATGTCGGAGACTCGCCCCCGGATGAACTTTGTTCCCTCGTGGAGCAATCGGTGGTAAAACTCTTCATAGCCCTTTCCAAAGCAGCGCATATCGATGTAAAAATCGTAAACTTCGGCGTTCGTCTTTTCGTGGAGGAGATGAGCAAACTTGAGCGAGTACATGCAACAAACACGGGAGCAATATTCATTGTATTTTTCGTCCCTTGAACCAACGCAATGGATGATGCCGACTGCTTTGGGCTCGGTCCCGTCAGCCAGCTGGATTTTTCCACCTGTCGGTCCTGAGGCGTTGACCAGGCGCTCGAATTCGATGGCCGTGATGACGTTAGGGAAACGGCCATAGCCATAGGCCGGGATGCGTCGGGCATCGAAGGGTTTGAAGCCGCTGGCCAGGATGATCGACCCGACTTCGATTTCGATGGTTTCGTCCTCCATGTCGTGGTTAATCGCTTCGCGGTCGCAAACCTTGGCGCAAACCTTGCACTCCCCTGTTTTGAAATGGATGCAGGCTTCGGTGTCGATGAAGGGGACCATGGGCACAGCCTGACGGATGGGCACCCGGATGGCCGTGGTCGGGCCAAGGTGGAGCTCGGTGTGGATGACCTTTCGGCCATACCTGTCTTCGTAGGTAATCGCACCCGTCGGGCAAAAATAGGCGCAGGCCGTGCATCCGATGCAGGCTTCCGATGGCTCGCCGAAGGGAGGCATGACCTTCCTGTCGGTTCCCCTTTCAACAAAGCTGATGGCCGATGCGCCGACGATGGTCTCGCAGGCCCGCACACACAGACCGCAGAGGATACATTTTTCCTGGGGGTCCTTGATTTCGAAACGGGTCTTCTCGATACCCAGGGATTTGGCCAGTTCCTGGACGGGCTCAGCCGCCGGTGCCCTGGCCATGAGCATTTCCACGTTCAACTGCCGGGCCTTGAGGGCTCTTGCGGAGGCGGTCTGGACTTCCATTCCTTCCTGGACCTTGGTGTTGCAGGCAGTCACCAGATCGCTTTTCCCGCGAACGGTCACTTCGACCATGCAGACGCGGCAGGCGCCATAGGCTTCGATAACGGGATGGTAGCAGAGCGTCGGGATTTTGATTTCGTGTTTAGCAGCAGCCTGGAGAATGGTCTTGCCTTCCTCAATCTGGACCTTTTTTCCATCTATGGTCAGGTTTATCATCGGATACCTCCTTATTCAACCTTGACGGCGCCAAAATTGCAGACTTCATAGCAGACGCCGCACTTGGTACATTTTTCCTGGATGATGCGGTGGGCTTCGTTTCTGGCCCCCCGGATGGCGTCCGAGGAGCAGTTGCGTCGGCAAAGGTCACAGCCCTTGCCGACATTCAAGCACCGCTCTTCGTCAATCGTGTAAACGTTGAGCTGGCGGCAGACATGGGCCGGGCACTTCTTGTCCCGGATATGGGCCTCGTATTCATGCCGAAAATAACGGAGCGTGGTCAGGACGGGGTTGGGCGCGGTCTTGCCGAGCCCGCACAGGGAGGAATCCTTGACTGCATGGGCCATATCCTCGAGTAGTGCCAGGTCTTCCTCGGTTCCCTTGCCCTCCGTGATTCGGGTGAGGATATCCAGCATCGCCTTCGTCCCTTCCCGGCAGGGCGTGCACTTGCCGCAGGATTCATCCTGGGTGAAGGAAAGGAAGTAGCGGGCCACGTCGACCATGCACGTATCTTCGTCCATGACAACCATGCCGCCCGAGCCCATCATCGAGCCGGCAGCGGTCAGGCTTTCGTAATCGATAGGCAGGTCGAGCTGCTCCTTGGGGATGCAGCCGCCCGATGGCCCACCCGTCTGAACCGCCTTGAACTCCTTGCCTCCGGGGATTCCACCGCCGATGTCGTAGATGATCTCGCGCAGGGTGATGCCCATGGGAACTTCGACGAGTCCGGTGTTGTTGATTTTGCCGACTAGAGAAAACACTTTCGTCCCTTTGCTCGTGGGCGTCCCGATCGAGGCATACCATTTGGCGCCCCTGTCGATGATGATGGGCACGTTGGCCCACGTCTCGACATTATTGATAAGCGTCGGTTTTCCCCACAGGCCGCTCTGGGCGGGATAGGGGGGCCTTGTCCTTGGCTCGCCCAGCTTGCCTTCGATAGAAGAAATGAGCGCCGTTTCCTCGCCGCAGACGAATGCGCCGGCTCCGCGGACAATCCGGATGTCGAAATCGAGCCCCGTGCCCAGGATGTCCTTGCCCAGCAGTCCATAATCGCGGGCCTGCTCGATGGCAATGGTCATCCGCTTGATAGCCAGGGGATATTCATTCCGGACATAGACAAACCCTTCGCTCGCTCCCACCGCCTTGGCGCCGATGATCATCCCCTCGATAACAGAGTGGGGGTCGGCTTCGAGGATGCTCCGGTCCATGAAGGCGCCCGGGTCGCCCTCGTCGCCGTTACAGATGAGGTACTTGATGTTTCCGTCTGAGGAGGGAGCGTTGCGGACAAGCTGCCACTTGAGCCCGGTGGGGAATCCCGCCCCACCCCGGCCGCGTAGTCCGGAGACGCTAATCTCCTGGATAATTTGGTCGGGCGTCATTTGGGTCAGGGCCTTGGCCAGAGCTTTGTAACCATCACGGGCGATGTACTCGTCGATTTTTTCCGGGTCGATGAGCCCCCTGTTCCGCAAAGCGATGAGAACCTGTTTCTTGAAGAAGTCGATATCGCTCAGAACGGGTATGGGCGTTTTTTCCTTGGGCGGAGTGTACATGAGCTTTTTCACCGGCCGCCCCTTGAGGAAGTGCTCTTCAACTAAATAGGGGATGTCTTTCTCCGTAAGCTGTTGATAAAAGATGTTGCCTGGCTGAACGACGAGCAGCGGCCCGCGCTCACAGAAGCCGTTGCAACCCGTGGTGACGATAAGGACCTCGTTTTCGAGTCCTTGCTTTTTGACTTCTCTCTCCAGAGCTGCTTTGATGCCGAAGGCATTGTTGGAGACGCAGCCCGTGCCGGCGCAAACCATGAGATGGACCCGGTAGGTCTTGTCCTTGGCCATTTCCGCCATCTTCTTTCCTCCTTAGTAGTCGGTCTTTTCGCTGCCGATGCCGAGCGCATATTCCTGGACGATTTGACCTCCCAGGACATGCTTTTCGAAAATCTCCTTGATCTTCTTCTCGGTCAGGTCGACGTATTTCACGGGTGCCTGGCCGGCGACCTCGATGGTGGCCATCGGCTCGCGGCTGCACAGGCCGGCGCAGCCGGAGTTGGTGAGGAGGACATCATGGATGCCCCTCGCTTCGATTTCTTGGATGAGAGCGTTCATGATGGTACGGGCGCCGGCAGCGATGCCGCAGGTCCCCATGTGGACGTTGATCTTGGCCCTGAACTCACCGCCTTCCCGGATGGTCGTCAGCTTTTTGGTTTTTTCTCTGATTTTGGCCAAATCTTCAAGCGTTAGTTTGGGCATGCTGACCTCCTCATTTCTTATATTTTTTGATAACCCCCCCGACCTTGGCGGGGGTGATTTTTCCGTGGACTTCTTCCCCGACCTGGACAACGGGGGCCAGCCCGCAGCAGCCAAGGCAACGAACTGCATCCAGGCTGAAAAGATAGTCTTCCGTTGTATCTCCAGACTTGATGCCCAGCTCCCGCTCGAATTTTTCTAGGACGAGCTGAGCGCCACGGACATGACAGGCTGTGCCCAGGCAGACGTGGATGGGATGTTTGCCCTTGGGCTTCAGGCTGAAGGCCTTGAAGAAGGTCGCCAAGCTGAGGACGCGGCTGAGGGGGATGTTCATTTCCTTGGAGATCCGGATGAGGGCTTCGCGGGGGAGGTAACTGTACTCTTCCTGAATGTCCTGAAGGATGGCGATCAGAGAGCTCTCGTCAGCTTGGTACTTGCTGAGTATTTCAGAGATCTTTTCGTGATTCATTTTGCCTCCTTATGTGGTTTAAGCCTTCTTTTATTTTGTTTTTCAGAATCGTGAGCACTTCGGGGTCCTGGATGGGGATGCCATCCAGCTGAGCCTTGATTTCCCGGGTGTCGAAGCTGAACTCTTTCCCGTCGACGAGATGGGTATAAAGGATATCCACTTCGGGATGACCGACAATCAGCGTCATGAGCGTCTGGCTCATGTCGCCCAGGGGCTTGAGGTCGATGTGGCTGAGCTCAAAGCTCGCTCGGACCCTTGTCCCTTTCCCCGGCGCTGACTGGATATCGAGATGGCCGTTGGCCTGTCTTGCCGCCTCGGCGAGAAGGGGGAGACCGAGGCCCACTCGTCTGGTCGTTTTTGTCGTGACGAAGGGGTCCATCGCTTTCTTCACCATTTCCTCATCCATGCCGCGGCCGTTATCGATGACCTCGAGAACGAGGCAGTTCTGGGACCGGTTTTCCTCAATGTGGATTTCGATTCGGGTGGCCTGTGCCTCAAGGGAATTCTCGGCGATATCGAGGAGATGGAGCGACAGGTCTTCCATTTTCCTTCCTAATTCAGGATTTTTCTTCCCTCCTTCTGGCGGAGGGCCAGCTTGATTTCGGCCACCGTCCCCGCCTGGAGAAGGAATGAAGTCGTGGCCAGGCCGATTTCTTCCAGCCGGTGGGCATCCGAGCCCGCCATCAAGGGCAGTCGAGAGGAAAACCTTCGCCTGGCCTCGTCAAGGGAAATCCGTGGCGACACTTCGAGGCCGTCGAGGGGGAGGTTGTCGGGAACGAAGCCGAGCTGGCCGATGAGGCTGAAGCCTTCCCTGTCCACGTGGGAGGCGATGGCCAGGCCATTCAGGGAATGGATGAGCTCGACGACCTTCTCTAAGGCCAGGGTGGATGCGCCGATGAGGAGCTTTTTGTTGATCCGGAGGACCTCGCCTTCGCTGTTGACGACGACCTGGAGTCCGAAAGTCTCCTCATCGTTTTCACCCGGCAAATGCTCGTAGACAGCGTCTTGAGCCCGGAAGGCAGCCTCCATATCGTCGAAGAGGCCGAGGATATGGACTTCCTCTCGGGAGGCGATTTCGATTCCAGCCAAAACGCTGATCTGGAAGGGCTGGGCCGCCTCTTTCAGGGCGGGGACGTTTTCGGCGGAATTATGGTCACAGATGCCGAGAATATCAATCTTTTTTTCTCTGGCCTTCTCGGCAATGGCCCGCGGCGACATCTCCAGTTCGCCGCAAGGAGAGAGGCAGGTGTGGATGTGGAGGTCTGCCTTATATGTCTTGAGCACGGTCAATCTTTCGAGCCCAGCTGGGCGTAGAGTTTTCCTGAAATGACGAAAGCGGTTTCCGAAGTTTGGAGTATCGGGACTCCTTCTTCTTCTGCTTTTTTTACCGTTTCTTCCTCGGGAGCACGGTTGTTGACGAGGAGGATGGCTGCCAGATCCTTCAGCTTGGCCACGGCCACGATGTTCTGGTGGACCTGGAGAGTAATCCAGATGTTCTTTTCCCGGCTGTTGGCCATGACATCGCTGAGGAGGTCGCTCGTGTAGCCGCCGCTCACCTCAACATCCAGCTTCTGTGGAGCGGTCAACACGCGCAGCCCCAGGGCATCAACAATCTCTCGGACGTTCATTGGCCTTATTCCTTTCCTTTTTTATATTTATCGTCTTTCTCTGGCGAGCGGGAGAACTGGTTCACCAGGACCGATTTATCAAAAAGCCGGATGAGCTCCTCGGCCAGCTCTCGGAATTTCTGGGGCACTTTGAACAGACAATCGGTGAGCTGAGCTTTCCCCATGATGACGTCCTCGGCGAAACTCAGGCAATCGGGAGAACCGCAGGCCCCGCAATCAATCTTCGGCAAAGATTCGTAGATTTCCTCCTTCTCTCGCCTCTTTCGGATAGCCTGGCTGAGGTCCTCGTCGAGGGGAGTGAGCGGCCGGGGCTCGATCTTTCTCTCGAGGAAGAAGTAATTCTGGGCGTAAAGTTTTCTCACCTCGCGAATGTCCGGGCAGGCTTTGATTTTCTCGAATTCGAGCGTCTCGATGAGCTTGAGAATCTTGTTGTAGGAGCTGTAGATGTTTTCCACCGTCAAGGACCCACCCACGCAGCCTTGGGTGCAGGAGTAGGCTTCGACAAAGTCAATATTGCGGAGCTTGCCTCGCTCAATATCGTCGAAAACCTTGATGATTTCGGTGAGCCCAGAGACGGCGAGGGAATTGCGAAGACGAAGCGTCCGGCAGATGCCGCCGACCATGGCCCAGCCGATGCCCAGGATGCAGATGCTTTCCAGGGCCCTTCGGTAGCTTTCCTTTTCCACGCCCTCCATGGCCGAAAGAAGGGGGCCATAGACATCCGCGATAGCCAGGGCGCCGTCGAGATAGGATTTCCCCTTCTCGGCTGGCTGCTTGATGGAAATCATCTTGACGGGGCAGGGAGTGATGTAGAAAGCCCCGATTTCTTTCTCGGCCAGTCCGTATTGCTTGGACTTCTTCTGCTTGATTTCCTTGGCCGCGATCTCACGCGGCGTGTTGATGGGGATGATGAGGTCGATGAGGTCGGGATACTTGACCTGGATGAGCCGCACAACCGTCGGGCAGGCATTGGAAATGAGGGGCTTTGGCCCCTTGTACTCGCGAAGGTATTCCTGGATGGCAAAGCTCACTTCGCCGCACGTGTAGGCGAGGTCGAAGGCGTCGTCAAAGCCCAGCTTTTTGAGTCCGGCGAGGATTTTATCGGGCAGGATTTCCCGTCCGAACTGGGCGTAGAGGGCGGGGGAAGGGATGGCCACCGTATGCCGGAAGCGGGTCAGCTCGCCGAAGGGGTCGGTCAGGGGGACAATGGCTCCCGATGGGCAGACGGTGATGCATTCGCCGCAGTCGATGCAACGCTCCTCGATCATCATCGCTTTGCCGTTGCGAACACGGATGGCTTTGGTCGGGCAGGCCCGCATGCACTTCATCCGGCCGCGGCATTTCTCGGTGTCGAAGCGGATGGAATGGTAATAATACTGGCTCATGGATTCTCCTCCGGCCGGAGGAAAATGTACACGCTGAGCATGGTGCCCCTGCCGACCAAAGAGGAGATGAGGAATCGGTCGGCGTTTTTCTTGATATTGGGGAGTCCCATGCCCGCGCCGAAGCCCATCTCCCGCATCTCTTCAGTCGCCGTCGAAAAACCTTCCTGCATGGCTAAGTCGATATCAGGAATGCCCGGTCCTTCATCCTCGATTCGGAAATGGATCTGCCCGGGTGTCAAGCGGAGAGTGAAAGTTCCTTTCTGGGCATACATGACGACGTTCATTTCTGCCTCGTAAGCGACGATGGAAGCCCGTCGGATGACCGCCGGGTCGATGCCCACCTCCTTAAGGATTTCTTTGATCTTGGTCGAGACGCTTCCTGCATGGGCGAAATCGCCGCCCTGGATATCGAAAGTCTGCGTGAGCTCATTCTCCTCTCCATGGTTCACTTTGTTTCCTCAGACTCAGGAATTCCGGCGATGCCGTGACTGAAGAGGAGTCCGCAGGTTTTGTACATCATCAGTCTTGTTGACAGGAGGGGGATCCCCTTCTTTTTGGCCAGCTCGATGCCGTCCTTGTCGGGTTTCTTGCCGCGGACGTAGATGATGGCTTTGGCTTCCACGATGTCGGCGGTCCGGACGGATTGGGCGTTGGAAAGGCCGGTGATGAGGAGCAAACCAGCTCGTCCAAAGGCCAGCACATCGCTCATCAAGTCCGAAGCGCCGGCATACTCGATGTCCTTGTCCAGATACTCCTCGCCGCAGACGACTTCCGCCTTGAGGAGAGCCTGGATTTCTCGAAGCTTCATGTCAGTTTTCGCGCTCCACTCGCTTGATGATGATATCTCCCTTCCGGATGATTCGTTCCGACGGGGTGATGGTTGTCGGGCAATTTTCCCAGCAGGCGCCGCAGCCGTTACATTTATCGATGTCTACATAGCGGGCTTTTTTCTTGATCTTGGCCTTGAAATTTCCGACATAGCCAGAGATTTCCTCGATTTCACTCCAGGTCAGCAGCTCGATATTCGGATGCTTTCCCACTTCGCTCATCTTGGGAGTGAGAATGCAGGCGGCGCAATCGAGCGTCGGAAACGTCTTGTCGAGCAGCGACATGTGGCCCCCGATTGAGGGTTGTTTTTCGATAAGGTAAACCTTCTTGCCGGAGTTAGCATAGGTCAAGGCAGCGTGGATTCCAGCAATTCCTCCGCCCACGATGAGGATTTCGGGCCGGACGGGCACTTCTTTTCTGGCCAGAGGGTCATGGAGGGCGACACGGCGCACCGCCGCTGAGATGAGAGCCTTGGCCTTTTTGGTCGCCTGCTCTGGGTCCACCGTCACCCAGGAAACCTGCTCCCGGATGTTGGCCATCTGGAAGTAGAAGGGGTTGAGGCCGCCGGCGGCCGTGGTGCCGCGGAAGGTCGGTTCGTGCATGAGCGGCGAGCAAGATGCGACGACGACTCGGTTAAGGTGGTGCTCCTCGATATTCTGTTTAATCAATTCTTGGCCCGGGTCCGAGCACATGAATTTGTATTCCCTGGCCACGACGACATTGTCCAGGCGGGAGGCGAAGTTGACGACTTCCGTAATATTGACTTTGCCGGCGATGTTGGTGCCGCAGTGACAAACAAAAACGCCAATTCGGGGTTGACCGTTCTCGTTCATTGCCATCCTCCTATCCGATTTTCTCCCACATCGGCTTGAGGTCGATGATCGAACGGGAGAAACCAAGATCCTCTTTGGCAAGGCCCATGGCCAGCCCGAGGAGCTGGCTAAAATAGAGCACAGGCATCCTCACATCCTCCTTGTATTTCTTGACCATCTTGTCCTGGAGGATTTCAAGGTTGAACTGGCAGAGCGGACAGATGGTCGAAATGACATCCGCGCCCTTTCTTTTCGCTTCTTTGAGCAGAATGTAATTGAGCCGCAACCCGACCTCCTCGATGGTGCCGGTGAGGGAGCCGCCGCAGCAACGTGTTTTGCCCGAAAAATCGACCGGCACTGCTCCGGTCGCCGCCATCAGCCTGTCCAGGGAGGTGGGGTAGTCGGGGTCATCGAAGTCCGTGTAAGGCCGAACCAGCTGGCAGCCATAATAGCAGGCGACACGCAGTCCCTTGAGAGGACGGGTAACTCTGGCTCTTATCTTGTCCAGCATTTCGTCCTGGGTGAGGACTTCCAGGGGATGTTTGACGTCCACCTTGCCGGTGTAGTTCAGGCCAGCTTTTTCCAGAGCGGCAAGGATTTTCTCCGCTTTTTCGCTCCCCCCGATTAGGAACTTGTTGGACTTTTTGAGAGTGAGATAGCAGCCCGCACACGGGGCGACGATGTCCTTTTCGGCTTTCTCGGCCAGCGAGAGGTTGCGGCCGCAGATGGCGGCGGCCATGCCGTCATCGACGGAGAAATAGGCTGTTGCGCCGCAGCAGTTCCAGTCTTCCAGTTCTTCGAGGGGCAGACCCACTTCCTTGAACACGGGGAGGATGGATTCCTCATAATGCTTGGAATTCCCCTTCAAAGAACAGCCGGGATAATAGATGTAACCGTTCATCAAGCTCCCTCCTTCAAGGCTTTCAATAACGTCCGCAACTGTTTTTTATTCTTGATGGATTCTTTCTTCAAGCTCATTCGGCCGGTTTTCATGAGCTTCAGGCCGAGGGGGGCCATCTTGAGCAGGCCAAGCGGTTTGCGGGACTTGAGGTAGAGTCTGAGGATCAGCCAGAGTTCGGAGTTGCGGCCGTTGGTGGCGATGATTTTGGACATCTCCCTATCCAGGATGGGGATGGCGAATCGGGTAGGGTAGACACCCTTCTCGATGGCAACCCTCTTCAGGGCATACATGACGTCCGTAATCTTGATGTTGGCGGGGCAGCGGACCTGGCAGGTGTAGCAGGATGGACAGAGCCAGATGGTGAAGCTCCGCAGCGCTTCGTCCCGGAAACCATTCTTGATCATGGCAATGATCTTGCGAGGCGGATAATCCATGTAGACCGCCATGGGGCAAGAGGAGCTGCAAGTTCCACACTGGATGCAGCGGTCGATATCATCGCAGCCGGACATGTTCTTGATGAGGTCAAGGAACTGTCTATCTAACTCCTCTTCATACTTCACTTTTCGCTGGATTTCCATGCATCCTCCTTTGTCAAGATTTCATTTGTTGTCACCCCATCTTGCTGTTGGGAATCTATGGCTGTCCAAGATGTCTTTTGCCTTGGGAAAAAAAGGCGAGGGCGATGGTGCGCCGAACAGGGACCCCACACCGGGGAGACGTTGTAAGCTGAAACTCGCATCTTTTTCAAACAACAGGAAAGCGGTAATTATAAGATAAAGGGAAGGAGCAACTCAAAGTACTCGATTACCTGCATCAATCAATGACTAGTGTAACTATAAGATTTATAGGAATAATATAGTTTATCTTATAATTACATTCGATTTTAGGGAGAATTCTTTTCTTTGTCAACAAAAAAATAGACAAATTTTAGGCTTGCTTTTTGGCTTGAAAAAAAAGTAAAATTCAAGCACAATAACATTAACTTTGAGTTGGAAGGAGGAATAATGAGAAGAAAAGGGTTGATCGTTATCGGTATCGTGACTTTTCTTTTTGTTATGGCCAACCTCCAGAACTGCAAGTCCCATCCTGAAAAAGGTCTTTTGGAGAGATATTTCCACGCCGTCTCTCTGAAGGATACAGCGACGATGTCGAAAATGGCCGTGGAACCGACCTCTCTCGATGTGCAGTCCTGGGAAATCATTAGCGTCAGCGAGGAGAAAATCGACCCGGCCACTCTCCCCGATCTCAACGCCAAGGAATTGGAGTTGAAGAAGAGCTTGGAAGGCCATGTCGGTCCGGTCATGGATGCCGAAGACGCTCTCTATGCGGCTCAGGAAGAGCTCAAAGCGGCCCGGACGGGCGGAGCCAAAGCGGCAGCGAAGAAGAAGGTCGACGAGTTGCAGGCCAAATTTGATGAGGAAAGGGAGATCCACCGGCAGCTGCAGAAGCAGTACAACGAAGCTAAAGCCGCCGCCCAGAGGGAACAGGAC
Organism: uncultured Eubacteriales bacterium; assembly: GCA_964445305.1. Classification (GTDB taxonomy): domain Bacteria; phylum Acidobacteriota; class Aminicenantia; order Aminicenantales; family UBA8522; genus CAYUKK01. The sequence continues at coordinate 2,183 of CAYUKK010000016.1, read as the reverse complement.
ATTTCCTTATTCTCCCTGGACGCTGGTGATATTCCTAACATTAGAGAACTGACGGGCACAGTTCACGCCAAGGAAGTCGATGTCAAAATCGTGGGCAAGGATGGCCAGGTGAAGACGTACCGCTTCTATTTAAAAAGGTATGAGCTTAAGGACGAGGCCATCAACCTCGTTCGGCGAGGCCGGTGGGTCATCGCCAAAATGGAACTGATCAGCTGAGCCGATATTGACTCTTTTCTCTTAATCATCTATAAATATTGCTTCTCGTTCTGCGGGGGCCGTTAGCTCAGAGGGAGAGCACCGGCCTTTTAAGCCGGGTGTCGCTGGTTCGAGTCCAGCACGGCTCACCATTTTCGAACCCTCGCCCCTGTCGTCTAGCCAGGACTAGGACATCGCCCTTTCAAGGCGGCAACACGGGTTCAAATCCCGTCGGGGGCGTTTATAAACTTTCCTCATTTAAATTCCCGCGGCAACTCCCGTCTAAAGGCAGGATGGCGTCAGTCGAAGCGAAAGTTCTTTTGCCTAAACAGCCGGACGCAGGCATCGACGACGTCAGCGTCGTATTGAATCCCCTTATTCTGAGTTATCTCTTCGAGGGCTCTGTCGATACCATGGGCCGGACGGTAAGGTCGGTGGGAGGACATCGCTTCGACGATATCAGCCACAATGAGGATCCTCGCTTCCTTGAGAATCTGGTCGCCGGAAAGGCCGAGGGGATAGCCCGAGCCGTCCAGACGCTCATGGTGCTGGAGGACAATCTGGGCCACCGGCCAGGGAAATTTGATGGTCTTGAGGATATCGTAGCCAACCTGGGGATGAGTCTTGATAATGCCGTACTCAATGGCCGTGATCTGGCCGGGCTTGCTCAGGATTTCGGCGGGGACATAGATTTTGCCGATATCATGTATATCGCCGGCGACACGCAGCCCCTCGATCTGTTCCTCGGGCAAGCCTATCTCTTCAGCGATGGCGCAGGCGAGTTTGCTCACCCGGCGCTGGTGGCCGGCGGTGTAGGGGTCCCGGATTTCGATGGTCAGAGCCATGGCCTGGATGGTCCCCTGGAGGGCTTGATGAAGCCTGTCCCGGCTCTCCTTGAGCGCCTGTTCCGTCTGTTTGCGGGCGCTGATATCGCGGAAGACGATGACGCAGCCGCTCGAGTTTCCGCCTGAAGAGTTGATGGGCATGATGATTTTTTCGATGGGGAAGGTCGAGCCGTTCTTGGAGCGGAGGGTTGTTTCTTCGGGCGATCTTCCATCCATGGGCGAGGCTTCACGGCCAGGGGTGACAGTGGAGAAAACTTCGGCCAGGGGCCTTTTCAAGGCTTCCTCATGCTTCCAGCCCGTGAGTTTTTCGGCCAGGGGGTTGAGGAAGGTGACCCTTTCTTCGCTGTCCGTGGCGATGACTCCGTCGCCGATGCTCTTGAGCAGGGCCGAGAGCCATTCCTCCCTTTCCTTGAGTTTGAGGGCCATCCGGGACTTGTAAACGGCCATCTCGACCGCGATCTTGAGCTCCCGCTCGTCGAAGGGCTTAAGGATGTAACCGAAAGGCTGGCTCAGGGTCGCCCGTTGGACGGTCACCTCATCCGTGTAGGCCGTGACATAAATGACGGGGATGTGATAGATTTCCCAGATTCTCTCGGCGGCAGCGATTCCATCCAGGGTTCCCTTGATGACGACGTCCATGAGGACAAGGTCGGGATGGAGGCAGGCCACCTGGACCAACGCCTCATCGGCTGTGCTGGCCACACCCAAGACTTCATAGCCCATGGTTCGGGTCATGTTCTCGAGGTCGCGGGCGACGAGCCCTTCATCCTCGACGATGAGAAGACGGGTCTTGTCCATGGGCTATGGTCTTTTTTTGGGCGCTACTTCATTGAAGATAAGGGTGAACGTGGTGCCGTTTTGACGGTCGAGCTTGAGGTTCGCCTCCAGCTGGGTGACGAGGGTGGAGACGATTTGGAGGCCGAGGCTTTCTGTCTGGCGGAAGTCGAGCCCCTCGGGAAAGCCGACGCCGTCGTCGCGCACCCGCAGCTCATAGCCATCGTTGGCCAGCCGCCGGAAGCTTATCTCGACCTCGCCGCTTCTTCCTTCGGGGAAGGCATGCTTGAAGGCGTTGGAGACGAGCTCGTTGACGATGAGGCCGCAGGGGATGGCGGTATTGATGTTGAGGTAGAGTTTTTCGGTGTG
>CAYUKK010000015.1:0-3506 GCA_964445305.1 uncultured Eubacteriales bacterium | reverse complement strand
GGAAGCCCGTCGAAGCCTGAGCGGGCATGGTTTCTCGAGCGAAGTGAGAGAAGAGCGAAGGCTGAGTCGGAGCGAGTTTCCTCGCTGGGGAAACGAGCGTGCTTCGCCATCCAAACCCCGAGCCTGGCTGGGGATGAACCGCGACAGGAGCTGTCGGGTGGTTCTATCGGCAATCCCGCGGATCTGCCAAGATTTTGATATTGTGAACCATTTTTATTATAATCCTTCCAGGCATAGAGGCTTAAGCCTCATGAGGCGCGGAGAGAGATTGCTCATTTAAGGTCCCACAACTGAAAAGAAATCCATAAAGGAGAAAAGAAATGGCCACAAGGGGGGAGATTATCCGAGCTCCTAAGGGGAGAGTCTGGCTGGCCATCTTCCTCGTGGGCTTTCTTATTGTCCTGGCCACTGGGTATTGGTTCCTGAGAAGAGAGATTCAGGAAATACGCCGGGAGAAATTTCGCGATCTCGCGGCCATCGCGGAGATGAAAGTTAACCAGGTCGTCGAGTGGCGGAAAGAGCGATTAAGGGACGCCATCAACCTTTCGAAGAGCCCGCTTTTCATAAGTGCAATCAAGGAATGGCTGGCCAAACCCACCAGCTCAGGCCTTCGGCACGATATCCTCGAAAGCCTCCGTCTCACCAAGAAAGCTTATGGATACGCCAATATTTACTTTATCGATAAGGAGGGCCAGCCCCTTCTTTCTCTCGAGGAAGAAGTCGTGCCTGTAGAGGCCACAACCAAACAGACCATGGAAGAGGCTATGGCTCGAGGAAAGGCTGTTTTTTCCGACCTTTACCGGAGCCCATCTGGCCGCATTTATTTGGATAGCCTCGCTCCCGTTCTCGATGATGGAGGAAGCCTTCTCGGCGTCCTCATCTTGAGAAACGATGCCCGGTCCTTTCTTTTTCCACTCCTTGAGTCCTGGCCCGCACCCAGCCGGACAGCGGAATCTATCCTCGTCAAGAGGGAAGGGAAGGAAGTCCTTTTCCTCAACGATTTGCGCCATCGTACCGACGCACCTCTTACCTTTCGCCTCCCCTTGATCCAGACTTCCCTCTGCGCTGTCCAGGCGGTGCTCGGAAAAAAGGGCAGCTTCGAGGGCAAGGATTACCGCGGGGTCACGGTTCTTGCTGAGTTACGGCCCGTACCCGATTCTTCCTGGTTCATAGCCGCCAAGATGGACAGGTCGGAGATTCTGGCTGGAGCCCGCTACCAGAGCGCGAAAACGATACTCATCGTTGTCCTGCTCGTGTTGGTCGCCGCCGGCGTTGGTCTCTTAGGCTACCGCCAGCAAAGGAGTCGATTTTTCGCCTCCCTCTACCAGGCGGAAAGAAAGCAGCGGGAAACGCAAGAAGAGCTCCGCACTACCCTCTACAGTATCGGCGACGCCGTCATCACCACGGACCAGCAGGGGAAAGTCAAAGTGATGAACCAAGTGGCCGAGAATCTGACAGGCTGGAGTGAGGGAGAAGCCCGCGGGAAAGCCCTGGCCGAGGTATTCCACATCATCAATGAAGAAACCCGCGCCGAAGTAGAAAACCCCGTTGAGCGAGTTCTCAGGGAGGGCGTTGTCGTGGGTCTGGCCAACCACTCCTTGCTCATCACCAGGGATGGCCGGGAAATCCCCATCGCCGATGCGGGCGCCCCCATCCGCGATGAGAAGGAAGCCATCCTCGGTGTTGTCCTCGTCTTTCGGGACCAGACCGAGGAACGAGCAGCCCAGCGGGCCCTTCATGAGGCCAAGGAATTTGCTGAAAGCATCATCGCCACCGTCCGAGAGCCGCTCGTCGTCCTCGATGCAGAAATGCGAGTCGTTGCGGCCAACCGGTCTTTCTACGCCACATTTGAGGCGAGGCCGGAGGAAACCTTAGGCAAGCTGCTTTATGACCTGGGTAATCGACAGTGGGACATCCCCGAGCTGCGCGAGCTCCTCGAAAAAATCTTGCCCCTGAACACAAGTTTCTCCGATTTTGAAGTCGTCCATGATTTCCCTCATCTCGGCAGACGAACCATGCTCCTCAACGCCCGGCGAATCTACCGCGAAGCGAATAAGACCGAGATGATTCTCTTGGCCATCGAGGATATCACCGAGCGGAGGCGGGCCGAGGAGGCCCTCCGAGCCAGCGAGGAAAAATACCGGATTCTCCATGAGTTTGCCGGCGAAGCCATTTTTACTTTCACAACTGACCTCAAGCTGCTGGAAATCAACAGGGCTGCCTGTGAGTACGTTGGATATGACCGGAAGGAGTTGCTCGGCAAGAACATCTTCGAGCTTGGCATCCTCCACCCAGAGGAGATGGTCCGGGCGACGGAAAATTTGACAAAAATCTTGTCGGGAGAAAAGCCGGTCGTCGTTGATAAGTTCCACTTCAAAGGAAAGCACGGTCTTTATGGAACATTCCAGGTCACCTCAACACCGGTCATCCGCAATGGCGAGGTCGTGGCCGTCACCAACGTTTGCCGCGATGTCACCATCGAGGAGAGGCTCTACGCAGCCCTCGAAGCCTCAGAAAGAAGGTACAGGTTCTTGTTCAATGCGGGAAATGATGCCGTCCTCGTGTACAACCTAACGGATAAGAATGAGCCCGGAAAAATCATCGAAGTTAACGACCTGGCTTCATCCCTGACCGGATACTCGAAAGCCGAGTTGCTGGAGCTTACCCCCCTCGACCTGGTCGTCCCCGAAGAAAGAGAGCAGGTTTTTGAATCCAACCACATCATCAGCAAAAAGAAACATCGAGTTTTCGAGCGGACTCTGGTGACCAAGGATGGCCAGAGGATTCCCTGCGAAATTTCCTCCCATTTCTTCGAGCTCAATGGTGTTCCTACGGTTATGGCCATCGCCAGAGACATCACGGAAAGAAAGAAGGCCGAGGAAAACCTCAAGGCCGCCCTCAAAGAAAAGGACATCATGCTCCGCGAAATCCACCACCGGGTCAAGAACAACATGCAAATCATGTCCAGCTTGCTACGGCTGCAGGCTCGCCAGGTCAGCGACGACAAGGCGCGGCAAGCTTTCAAGGAGAGTCAGACCCGAATCCGGTCCATGGCCATGATCCACGAAAAGCTGTATCAGTCCAGAGATTTCGCCAGCATCGATTTCGGCGACTACATCGAGAAGATGGTCACCCATCTCTATGTCGTCTACCAAGTTGACCCCAAACGTGTCCGTTTCAAGGAGGACGTCCGCGCCGTAGAACTGGACATCAACCGGGCCATCCCCTGCGGCCTCATCGTTAACGAACTCGTCTCCAACGCCCTCAAATACGCTTTCGCGGGAGAAAAGGAGGGCGAGCTCTCGGTGACGATGTTCAAGGATGATGCCGGAAAATTCCACCTCCTCGTCAAGGATACGGGCGTCGGGCTCCCTCGAAGCATCGATATCCAGCGAGCTCAAACTCTCGGTCTCCAGATTGTCAGCGATTTAGTCAAGCAGTTGGAGGGGAAAGTGGAGGTCCGGCGCGACGGCGGGACCGAGTTCGAAATCGTATTTTGAAAACGG
>CAYUKK010000014.1:0-6811 GCA_964445305.1 uncultured Eubacteriales bacterium | reverse complement strand
AATTGATGAGCTTTTTTGCCCGAAACCCAAAATCCCTCAGCCGACCAAACTCCTTCGGCCCGATGTAAGCTCGCTCCGGTTCGCTTACGGCAAGATAAAAGAGCGGCTTCTCTTCACTCAGCTCTCTCACAAAGCGGGCATACCCTGGCCGACCCGCGTCAGGAACAGGGCAGTGATGTAATTATCTTCATAAGCCGCCCAATCGATGAAATTGACGGCTGTGCTCTCGCCCTTGAACTTCCCCTCGTTAAAGCGATAGACCTTGTTAGCGGCCAGGATGGCTGCCCCGCGGTTGCCTCCAAACTGCTGCCTTTTGACCGCTGTTTCCGGGTTGCCGATTGTCGGACCCCAAACAAGGCGCGAGCCTATCTTGCGGCCATCCTTCCAGACGCCCAGTCGAATAGCAAAATCATACTTTCCACCCGTAAAAACAAAACTTTTTTCACATATTATATTATTCCCATCGGAATAATAGAATTTAACCTCCCCCTCTTCGCCGTCCCTCAATGTCAATCGGGAAAGCGAAGGAACAAAAAGGGCCTCGTTGACAGTTCTTTCCAGCGCTTCGTCTTCTATCTCGAGGAAGAAAGGGTAGATTGCCCCTACTGAGCTCAGCCCAGGGACTAACTCGAGGTCTTCTTTGTTCTCATCCTTGTGCTTCTTCAGTTTCCAGCTCCGCAGGGAGGCCCCTCGATTGCTCCAGACTGCCTGATAAAGGGAAGTGTCGATAGTGATTTTCTCTTCGGCCAACGCCCTGACTTCCCCGGTCGAAAGAGGAGAAGGAGGCGCGATTTCTTCTTCAAGTGCCCTCTTGAGAGCGGAAGGTTGTGGGGCAACCTCCTTTTCCGGCACAGCCTCTTCCGAGGGGAGCATTTCTGGCTTTGCCTGGGGCTGTGGCTTGCTCTTCATAAAAATCGCCTGATAGAGGACGAGAACGAGGAAGGAGAGGGCGATAGCCAGGATCAGCCTTCTTTCCATAACGTGAACCTCTCAGGGAACGGGGTCAAATCCTCCCGAATGCAAGGGGTGGCATTTAAGCAGGCGCCGGGCTCCAAGAAAGACTCCCTTGAGCACACCGTGCTTGACGATGGCTTCTTGAGTGTATGCGGAACAACTGGGATAAAAGCGACACCGGGCGCCAAGCATGGGGGAAAGGATGAGCTGATACGCCCGAATGCTGAAGAGAGTAATTTTTTTTATCACCTTTTTCTCTTGAATATCTGTTTGAGCGCCGCTAAGTACTGTTCGTTCAACTCAGCCCAGCCTGCCTCCTTCATCTCGGGCTTGGCGACGATGAGCATGTCCACCGAAAAACCCAGACAGCCCTTATTCCGACGGAAGAGCTCTCTCATCCACCGCTTCACCTTGTTCCTTATCACTGCGCCACCCACCCTGCGGCTGGCGACAACTCCGACGCGCGAAAATGTCAAGTTGTTAGCAAGGTAAATGAGGTGGAAATACTTTCCTTTGAACCGGCTACCTTTTCTGTAAAGATGAAGAAAATCCTTTTTTTTCCTGATCCTCTCTCGAGGATTTAGGCCTTCTATCATCAGGCAGCGATTCTTTGCCTGCCTTTCTTTCTTCGCCGCTTGATCACCTTCTGGCCGCCCTGACTCTTCATGCGAACGCGGAAACCGTGCGTTTTCTTCCGCTTTCTCACGTTGGGCTGGAACGTCCTCTTCACGGCATCGCCTTTCCAAAGGAAGCAATTATGTTAATAAAGGCGTCTCTTTATGTCAAGTCAAAAGAGGGCCGGGGCTGAACGGGGGTTGTTGACTCTGGCACCTCGTTTAAACTATAATTGGAGCAATGGATTCATTCAAGATTGGCGATAGAATCATCTATCCCAATCACGGCCTTGCCGTCATCGAGGATATTCAAGCCCAGAACCTCTACGGCGAAACATTCCTCATCTACCACGTCAGGATTCTTTCCAACAACACCCTCGTCCTTGTGCCCGCCCCCAACACCGAGGAAATCGGCATCCGCCGACCCGTCTCCGAGGAATCTGTCGAGGACATCTTCAGGTTCTTGAAAAAGAGGGAAGTCGACATCACGTCCGACTGGAAGGGCCGTTACAAAGAGCATGTCAACCTGATGCGCTCGGGCACGGTCTTCGACATGGCCAGCGTTCTCAAGAGGCTCTATTATCTTAGCCTGATCAAGCCCCTCTCTTTTCGGGAAAAAAAGATGCTCGAGAAGGCCAAGGAGATGCTGGCCACTGAGATCTCGGAAGTGTCCTCCTTGCCCATGTCCAAGATTGAACAACGCATCCTTGACACCCTGTCCCTCTGCTTCAAGGACGTCAAGCCCAACATAGAATATTAATCTGGCCGATGGTCCTGTCGTCCCTCCTCCTCTTTGCCCTGTTCCTCTTCTTGAGCGCCTTCTTTTCTGCCTCCGAGACCGCCATCATCGCCAGCAATCCGTTTACGCTCGATAGCCTCGAACAAAAAGGCTCCCGCCGCGCTCGCCTCCTCAAGCGCATGCTGGGCAGGCTGGACCATCTTCTGGCCAGCATCTTGATCGGGAATAATCTGGTCAACGTGGCGGCGGCTTCGGTGGCTACCCTCATCTTCTTGTCCCTCGTCTCCAATCCAAAACAGGCCGCCATTCTCGCTACCTTGGTGACGACACTCCTCATCCTTGTTTTCGGAGAAATCAACCCCAAGACCTTTGCCGCTTACCACCCCATCAGTGTCGCCTTAGTTATTGCCAGGCCCCTCCGTTTCTTCACCGTCCTTTTCTATCCCCTGGCCAGGGCTTTCTCCTTTCTATCCCGTCTCCTTGTCAAGACTTCTCCTGAGGGCAGGGCCAGGTCGAGCTCCTTGAGCGAGGAAGAAGTCAAGCTCATCCTGACCAAGGGCATCAAAGGAATGTCTTCGCTGCGCAAGAGGATGATCGGCGGCGTTCTGGATATCGGGGCTCGTCCGGTCAAAGAAATCATGGTTCCCCGCGTTGATCTTAAGGCCATCGAGATGGGTGCGTCTTTCCAGGAAATCATGGACATCGTCCTGTCCACAGAGTTCTCGCGCCTGCCCGTTTACAAGGGCCGGCTCGACAACATCGAGGGCCTCATCCACGCCAAAGATTTGATTCCCTATCTTGTTGATAATAAAGAATTTAATATTACAGCCATCCTCCGCCCGCCCATCTTCGTCCCCGAATCCGCCTCCATCGAAAGCGTCCTCCTTCGCCTCCAGGAGAGCGCTGTCCACATGGCCTTTGTGGTCGATGAATTCGGCACTCTTGAGGGAATCGTCACGCTCGAGGACATTATCGAAGAGGTGGTCGGTGAAATTCAGGATGAGTCGGATGATGCGATCGAAGAGTGGCTGCAGGCGGTTGACAAGAATACCTATCTCGTCCGTGGAAATGTCTCGCTCAAAGAATTGTGCCGCCGCCTTCCCCTCCACGTTCCGCCGACAGGGGAATTCACAACCTTGGCCGGTTTTCTTCTGTCTCGATTCGGCCGGATCCCCCAGGAAAAGGACTCCTTCGAGTTTGAGGGGCATCGCTTCGTTGTCGAAAAGATGACCAAGCGCCACATCAGCCTTGTTCGGGTCATCCTCCAGCCCGGGGAGCACAGAAAAAGCCATGAAAATCATCGCCACCAATAAGAAGGCCTACCATAACTATGAAATCCTCGAGAGCTTTGAGGCGGGAATCTCCCTCCTCGGCAGCGAGGTCAAATCCATCCGGGAGGGAAGAATCAGCCTGAAGGATAGCTACGCCGAGGTCCGGAATGGTGAGGTCTTCCTCCTCCAGGCCCATATCAGCCCCTACGAGCCGGCCAACCGATTCAATCACGACCCCCTCCGCGAACGCAAGCTCCTCCTCCACCGCCAGGAGATCAAGCGGCTCATCGGTAAAATCCGAGAAAAGGGATATACTCTCGTCCCGACCAAGGTTCTGTTTAACGAGAAAGGCAAAATCAAAGTCGAAATCTCCCTGGCCAAGGGGAAAAGAGCCTACGAAAAAAAGCAGGCCATTAAGGAGCGAGACCTTGATAGAGAGATGAGGGCTGAGCTCAAGCGCCGCCTGAAATAGGCCGTCGTTTTCTTCCCGCGGCCATGTCGTCAACTACTCGCCGCCGATCTGGAGCAGTCTGATGCGAAATGTCGGCGCTGTCAGTGGCCGGTTGAGGTCAAGGTCGTTTCCGACCATGTCGATTCCGTTGAGCATCTCGTCGGCTGTCCCGGCAATAGTCAGGCCTCTCACCGGAAAAGAGATTTTGCCCCCTTCCACCCAGAATCCGGCTGCTCCCCCGCTGAAGTTGCCGTTAACGGGGTTGATGCCGTAACCCGTCACTTCTTTGACAAGAAAGCCGAGCTTCGTGGCCCTGATGATGTCCTCAGGCGTGGCTTCTCCTGGAGCCATATAGAAATTATGAGGCCCGATGCCCGGCAGGCTGTTGAAAGACCCGCGCGAGGCGTTGCCCGTGCTCTGAACCCCCGCCCTCCTGGCGACGATGGTATTGTACATAAACCCCTGGAGAATTCCTTTATCGACAATGACTCTTCGCTGCGTTGGCACTCCCTCGCCGTCAAAAGGCCGGCTGGCTAAGCCCTTCTCACGGGTTCCGTCGTCGATGAGGGTAAGAAGCTCGGAGGCAATCTTCTCGCCCTTCCGTTTGGCCAAGAAGCTGGCTCCCTGAAGCACGCGCTCGCCGTTGACAGCGCTCAGAATGCCACCGAGCAGGGCATAGGCCACATCCCGGTCAAAGATGACCGCCGCTCGCTGCGTTTTGACCGGCCTCGGGTCGAGCATCTCATAGGCGTCGCGCGCCGCCTTGGCTGCGATTTCTTCGGCCGGCTTAAGGTCGCTGTAGAAACGCCGCCGGCACGTCTCTCCACCGGAGGACTTCTGGTCTCCCTTCTCCGCCACGACGAAAACGCCATAGCCGCAGCTTGATGCCTGGAAACTCTTGGCCAAACCATGGGAGTTGGCAAGAAAAACCTCCCCCTCTCCCTCACCGTAGTTGGCCCCGCCGCTTTTGGTAATCCTCGGGTCCTTCGTGGCCAGCTTTTCCACTCTTTTGGCCAGCTCAATCTTCTCCTCCATTGGCACTTGGGAAATCCGGGGGTCGTATAGGCCATCCACTTTGGTTATCCCGGGGTCTTCAGGGAGAATATTGGCTGAGTCGGCTGTGGTAATCCGGGCGAAGGCGATGGCTCGCTTGATGACCTCATCCAGTGACCTGGCGTCAAGGTCATTCGAACACGCAAAGCCCATTCTGCCCTTGACCAGAACTCGCAAACCTAAGCCATAGCTGGCCGCTTCCTGGATTGTTTCAACCTCGCCATTTCTGACTTCGATTCTCAGGTTGCGGCCGTTCTCGATGTACGCCTCGGCCGCGTCTGCGCCTTTTTTCAAAGATTTTTTTACCATCTCTTCGGCTAATCCTCGGTAATCCATGTCCCTCTCCTCTTTTCCTCTCGAAGCCTTAACGGCCTTTCGTCCCACCGACGTTGAGACCGCGAATCCGGACCGTCGGTTGGCCAGCGGTTACCTCAGCCGCCTGGCCTTTACCGCAGATGCCGGGACCGAAGTCCAGATCGTCCCCGACGGCATCGATTCCCTGGATGATATCCAGACAATTCCCGACGAGGGTGGCTCCCTTGACCGGTGTCGTCTTCTTGCCTCCCTCGATGAGGTAAGCCTCCCGGCAGGTGAAGTTGAAAACGCCCGTCGTCGGGTTGACGCTCCCGCCGCTCAAACTCTGGACATAAAGGCCTCTTTTGGTCGAGGCCAGGATGTCGGCTGGCTTGTCCTTTCCTCTGTCAATGAATGTGTTCGTCATCCGGGGAATGGGGATATAGCGAAAGCTTTCTCGCCGACCATTCCCCGTTCGCTCCATCTTAAGCTGCTTGGCCGATAGGATATCGGTCATGAACTTGAGAAGCACGCCGTCTTTGATCAAGACGTTGCGCTGCATGGGCGTTCCTTCGTCGTCGAAATTGGTCGTGCCGCGGAAGTTGGGAAGGGTGCCATCGTCGACCATGGTGAAAACATCGCTGGCCACTTTTTCCCCGAGCTTGCCGACAAAGATGCCGATTTGTTTGGCGATGTTATCGGCTTCAAGGGGATGGCCGACAGCCTCGTGGACAAGGACCCCGCCCCAGCCGTTCTGCATGACCACGTCCATCTTGCCGGCCGGGGCATCTTTGGCCTCGAGCATAGCGACGGATTCCCGGGCGCAGGTCCTGGCGACATCCTCAGGCTTGACCTCATCGAAGAGCTCGATCCCCGAGTGTCGGCTCACCCGTTCCCTCCCCATGTGAGAAGTGTTATTCCCGACGCCCAGCGTCTGGACGACAAAAAAGATGAGCGGCAACTCATCGCTGACGTAAAGCCCCTCACTGTTGGCAATGATCCGGCTGCGAACTTCATCATAGTAATCGATGGAAGCCATCTTGATCCGGCCGTCGTAAGCGAGGGCTGCATCGTGGGCACGCCTCATGATGTCGAACCTCTTCTCGTCAGCGACGCTCTCGAGCGGCACTTTGACGGTGATGTAGGAAGGCCTTTTTTCCTTCTTCAAAGCGACAGGCTTGGTGGGCTTTCCCTCCCGCGCCACATAGGAGGCTACCTCCGCTGCCCGTAGCAACTTCGCCTCCGTAATTTCGTCGGTGTAGGCATAGCCTGTCTTGTCGCCGGAGATGACCCGCACACCCGCCCCCTGGCTGATGCCGAAGACGGCGCTCTTGAATTTCCCCTCCTCAAGGAGGAGACTCCGGGAGACCCGGTGTTCGATGTAGACTTCGCCGAAATCGCCGCCCTTGCTCAGGGCTTGACGGATGACCTTGTT
>CAYUKK010000013.1:0-4112 GCA_964445305.1 uncultured Eubacteriales bacterium | reverse complement strand
GAACCAGCCGTATTCATAGGAGCCGATGCCCGCCCCTCCCTGGGCGAGCCATCCGCCGGCTGAGGACGAGGGATAGCTCGTCGGGTAAAGCCTCAAGGTCAGCCCGCGGCTCATCAGGATGCGGTCGAGCTGCTCCCAGGTTATGCCCGATTCGACCGTGACCGTCTCCGACTCCTCGTCGATGGCCAGGACATTTCTCATCCGGAAAAAGTCGATGACTACGCCCCGCCGCGTGGGGATAATTCCGCCATACCCGGACGAGCCCTTGCCCCTCGGAACGACTGGAATTTTCCTTTGGCCCGCCCACTGAACAAGCTCGACGAGCTCTGCCTCGGTCTCGGGCTGGACGATGGCCTCTGGTTCTGTCCTCCCCATCAACGGCCTGAACAGGCTCGGAACGGCGGCAATGTCGTGACCGTAGAGGATACGCTCGACCGGGTTGAAGTTGACTCGGGAGCCAAACTTCTCCTCCAGCCATCTTTTGTCGGCAGGGCGTAATCGACGCATGGGTGAACCTCTCTCCTTTTTTGTTCTGTTTATTATAAAGTCTGTCTTATGGCCAATTCCTTAGACTCTGCGCCTATTGTCTATTATTCCTATATATTTTATAGATATCATAGGAATTTTTCAAGGGTGGGAAGAGCTTTGGTGGCCTCCGTTTTTAGCCATCATCCCCTGTTCGTCGCTACTTTTCGCTCCTCACCTGCTATATTTTCCCTGGCCATGTGGATTTTTCGCTCCCGCCATGGATTCTCACGAGCAGACTCTTGCCGCGATAGCCAAAATCGTCGGAGAATATCTTTCCCAGCTCCCAAGCCTCCTTAGATTATCGCACTCTGGAAATAGCCATTCCAGAGCCTCTTTCCAGACGGGCGAGGCTTGGCTCATGCTAAGTGAGATAGCTAAGATAAAAGGGAATGAGCAAGGGCACGGAATTAGAGTATCCCTTGGTCCGGCTCGAACACTTCTTCCCGGATCGTTGCCCGCTTGATTCTGTCCTCCACTGGGTTGACGCCGATGCCCGGTCCGGTGGGGACTGGAATCTTCCCGTCCTTTCCCAGCTCGATGGGCGGGTCGATGATATCTTCTTTGTAATACCTCTTGCTGGCCGAGAGGTCACTGGGTAGCTTGAAGTTGGGAAGCGAAGCGATGTGGAGATTGTGAGCCCGGCCTATACCCGACTCGAGCATTCCGCCGCACCAGACAGGAATCCCCTCCCGCCGACAGAGGTCGTGGATTTTTCTCGCCTCGACCATACCGCCGACCCGGCCCACCTTAATGTTGATGACCTGGCAGCTTTTCATCTCCAAGGCCTGTCGCGCTGTATCCTCGGAGATGATGCTCTCATCCAGGCAGAGCGGGGTTTTCATTTCTCGCTGCAACCGGGAGTGATCCCACAAATCATAGGGAGGAAATGGCTGCTCGAGCATGAGGAGGTTGAATTCGTCGAGCATGCGCAGGGCTTCCTTATCCTTGAGGCTATACGCTCCGTTCGCATCCACCTGGAGAGCGATGTCGGGGAATTGCCTTCTCACCTCCCTGACCACCTCGATATCCCAGCCCGGCTTGATCTTAATTTTTATTCTCTTGTAGCCCTCGCCGAGGAAAAACTCAATCCGCCGGAGAAGCTCCCTGATCGTATCCTCGATACCCAGACTAACCCCCACGCTGACCTCATCCCTTGTTCCACCGTAAAACCTCGCCAAGGGCACCCCAGCTTTTTTGGCTTGGAGGTCCCAGAGGGCGAGCTCAAGGCCAGCCTTTGCCATGGGGTGACCGCGATACCGCCGGGCTTCCCAGTAGAAATCCTCCGGCCGGGATATTTTCTTCTTGAAGATGATGGGAATGAGAAACTCAGAAAGAATAAGCCACGCCGTTGAGGTCGTCTCATAGCTGTAGAGAGGAGCCTCGGAAGCTACCACCTCCCCATAACCGCACAACCCTTCGGAGAACACGCGGACGATAATAAAACTCCGGCCTTCTTCCCGTCCGAAGCTCGTCTCGAAATGGTGCACATAGGGAAGATAGAGCAGCGATAACTCTATTCTTTCAACCTTCATCGGTTGCTTCGCCCTTTTCGGATGCCTCGACTCTGTCTATTCTCTGACCTTACCACAGGAGAAGGCCTCTAATCAAGCGGAAAGCCGCCCCTTTTCTACTATCCCTCGATTCTGATGTCCTCTTATCTTCCATGCTTTTTCTGGTTTTTCTCTACCCAATGGATAAAAAAAATCAGCTTGGTCTGATCCCGTAAAGGGAGATGATGCGGTCGGCCATGGCTTCGGCGGAGTATTTCTCATGGACGATTTCATAGCCCTTTTGGCCCAGGCGCGCGGCGAGCTCCCGATCCCGGCAAAGGGTCAGAATAGCCTCGGCCAAAGCTTCAGGGTCGCGCGGCGGAACAAGAAGCCCGGTTTCTCCGTTGATGACAACCTCTGGAATACCGCCTACCCGCGTCGCCACCACGGGAAGCCGGCTGGCCATGGCGTCGAGGATGGAGCTTCCCAGGCCTTCGAGATGGGAGGAAAGGACAAATAGGTCGAGCGAGGCCAGAATCCTCGGCACGTCTTCACGGAAACCGAGGAAGAAGACCATGTCCTCGACGCCCAGCTCCCTTGTCTGTCTGTCGAGCTCCCAGCGCAGCGAGCCAGTCCCGACGACGATGACCCTGACGTTCGGGGCTTTCGCCCTCAAAATCTTAGAGGCCTGGAGCAGATAGGTATGACCTTTATGGTCCTCGAGCGCCGCCACAACACCGACGAGATAATTCTCCGGGCCAAAGGAAAACTCGCGGCGCAAGAAATCCCGGTCTGGCACATCCCGGAAAGGAGAGAAATCGATCCCCGAGGGGATAACATGGATGAGGCGCTCCGGAACGCCGCCGTCGATGAGGACTTTTTTCACGCCTTCTGAAATGGCGATGATGGCCGTGATGTCCCTCGTGTATTTCCGGCGGGAAAAACGGTTTTTCTTTAGCGGAAAATCGACCCGCCGGGAGATGAAGCGAAGTGGAACTTTCGCCCAGCGAGCGGCCATTGCTCCTACCGCCAAGCCGTGGGCATCGTGGAAATGGACGAGCTGGCACCGTCGCCTTCTCATCCACCGGCTCAGGCGCCAGGCAGAAAAAAAATCGAGCTCGCTTCTCATCTTCACAGGGAGAACGTCCAAGCCCTCGGCCACAGCCTTTTCATGGAGAGGGCTGGCGGGCTGGACGACAAAATAAACGCGATAGCCTCTTTTCTTGAGCTCGCGAACGAGGAGGAGTGACTGCCGTTGCCCGCCGCGCCATTCCCGACCGGCGTCAATATGGAAAAGGCTCAATCCTCTCTCCTTTTTTCCAGATTTCCCTCAGCTTGACGTAGCGGACAAAAACGGCGTATCCGGTCAGAACAGAAATGACCAGGCCAGCAAACCCGTCGAGGAAACCCATCTGGAAGACATAAGCTTTGACGAACCTGAACAGGGGAAGAAAGAGGAGGTGATGGAGGCGACATTTCTTCCGCCGGGCGTAAAGCTTCTGGGCTCCCAAATCAGAAAACCGGTTGATGCGGCTCAGATGGTCACTGACGTTCCGGTAGGTGAAATGATGGATGGGGCCCTTGAGTTTTCTGGTTTTACCCTCGAGAACGAGCCTCTCGTGGACATACTCGCCCTCCCAGCGAGCCCGGTCCCGACGAAAGAGCCGAATTTTTCTATCAGGATACCAGCCGGCATGACGAATCCACCGGCCAAGATAAAAGGCCAACCGGGGAATGGAAAACCCTGAACAGTCGGGCTCTGTGTCCTTGAGCTCGAGGAGCTCCTCCCGGAGCTCGGGCGAGATACGCTCGTCCGCATCCAGGGAAAGGATCCACGGAAACTTGGCTTGGCTGTTGGCAAAGTTCTTCTGGTCAGCAAAGCCCGTCCATGACCGCTCAAAAACCTTATCCGTGTATTTTCTGGCAATCTTCACCGTATCATCGGTGCTATAGCAATCGACAACCACAATCTCTGAGGCAATCCCCTGAAGGCTTTTCAGCGCTCCCTCGAGTCGCGCTTCCTCATTGTAGGTGATGATGACGGCTGAGATGTCCATTAGGCCCATCATAGCACAGGGGAAAAAATCATGGCAA
>CAYUKK010000012.1:0-8975 GCA_964445305.1 uncultured Eubacteriales bacterium | reverse complement strand
GAACGATATTGACGACGGCAATTACCTTTTCTTCTTCCAGAAGCGCGAAGATAATCCTGTACTCTCCAATTCTCAGACGATAAAATCCCTTTAATTCTCCTGTCAAAGCTCTGACCTGAATATTTTCAAGAGGATTTTGCTGGCCACATAGAGCCTGAAGCTTTTCCCTGATTTTCCTCTGGAGCTTCTTATCCAGCTTTTTAAAATATTTTTCGGCCGTGGAGGAGACCCTAATCGACCAGCTCATCAAGGTCCTTGCCGCCGCCTTCTCGAATTTCCTTTAGTCCTCCTTTGCATTCTTCCACAAAGCCGGGAATGGCCAGCAGTTCGAGAGTTTCCTTGTGCCTTTCGATGTAGATGTCCACGAGCTCTTCAAAAATCTTTGATAGGGGCCTGTTTTCGTAGCCGGCAATGGCTCGAATGAGCTTTAGTTTTTTTTCGGGAAGTCTTAATGTTGTAGCATTCATTTTAAGCCCTTCTTCAGATAATATCATAATATCGTCAAATTATAATGTCAAGATTATTTTTGAATAAATTTATTTCATAGATTTAGACTCGGAACTGGCCGGTGTCGATCCATTCTTTTTTGAGGACAGACCAGAAGTCCTCGGCCAGGCCGCGGCGGACGTACTCGTAAGGGAGCCAGCCGTAGCCCTCCTCGCCCCAGTCTTTTCCCCAGGAGTTGCGGATGAGAAGGGCGCCGGTGGTAGAAGAGGTGTCGTAGCGGTTCTTGATTTTGATTTTATCGTCGTAGCCGACGGCCGTGACGGCATGGCCTCCTTCGATTCTGTCACGGCGAGACGGAAAGGGAATCTGGCCGTTTTCCGAGGCCTGCTCGATCGAGCTATAGACCGTGAACCCGAACATGGCCGGATGGCCGGCCGCAAGATAGGTCTTGATGCGCTCGAGGATGGTCTCCGCCTCGGCCGAGGGCGGGTCGTGGCGGTAATACATGATCGTCTTGTAGTTCTGGGCGAAGGAGTAGCAGAAGGCGGGTGGCTCCCGGTCAAAGTCCTGGAAGTTATCCGTGTAGGGCCAAAACTCCTCGGGCGGGACGCCGAAAAGGACCATGGCCCCGATGGTTGTCCGGAGATAGGCGCCCGTGTCGCCGCGCATCTTCATCAGGTTCCGGGTGACCTTGTAGAGAAAGAGGCGGGAGGCATCGATATGCCGGCCGAAGGATTTTCGCTCGTAATACTCAATGAGGCCGACCCCGGCGTGGGCCGTGCAGGAGCCCAGGCGGCCCTGGTCTTCGACAGGGGAACACCACTCCCGCAAATCGACGGATCCGGGAAGCGCCCGGCCGGGACGGGTGCTTACCCTGGCCTTCTTCGTCCCCGCGGGTTCCGCCAACAATCCCGTCGGCTCTAAGATTTTTCGGACTTCCGCGGTTTCTTCCGTGTAGTCCCTGAAATCGGGGTAATCGGGAATCCAGCCCGTGGCCCGTTTTTGAGTTTCAGTCATGATTCTTACCTCTGGCCGATGGCGATCTTAGGGCGAGCGGTCGCGGCCAATCTTTTCTTCAGTCTTTCCTGGTAATCCATGCCGATATGTATTTTGAAAATTTTTTGAAATCATCCAGGTTCTGGAGGTTTTCAAAAAGCTTTTCGGCGTCAAATTCATTCGGTAAGTAATCATGAATAATCCTGTTCCTGAAAGCAGGCATCCCCTTAATTTTTTCTGCGAACTTTTTTGGAATTATCATCGCTTCTGATAAGGCTAATATCGCCTCAGCTTCGCTTTCCCTGCTTCTCCAAAGGGATAATGCAGAAGCAATATGCACAGAGATTCTGGTGACATCCTGGATAGCACAGGCCAGGCTGTATTTTATAGCTTTTATCTGAATTAGGTTTTTTCTTTCCAGGAAAAAAGCCTTACTTGGAACCGGAATTGATTGGATATCTTCGACCTGTCTTTCGATATTCTCCAGGTATTCAATGATGCGTTCTTTCCTGATGATTTCTTTCTTCTTCATTTTAGATTCAGATGCTCGATTGTATTCTCAAAAGGAGCATTCGGTTATACTCATCGAGATAGGGTTTCAATTCAAAAAACCTGTTCATAGTCGCTATCTCAAATTCAACCCGTGCGGATTCATCATTTATGAGGATGGGTATGCCTTCCTTCAGGACCTTGTATTTCAACAAAAAGGGCAGGGTATTCAATATTCTCAAGTCAATGTTATCGTTGTGGAGCTCGGTAATCAAAGCGGCCGAGAGTTCTGCTTGCTTTCTTATGTACTCTTTTATGCCAGAAGGCTGAAGATAGACGGCGATATCAATGTCGCTTCCCGGATGGGCAGAAGCAGAGGCGTAAGAGCCATAAAGATAAGCAAACAGAATATCTTTGTCTTTTTTAAATAGTTTTTTCAGAACGGGAATCGGGTTTTTCATATTCTTATTTTAATAGGCTACCGCCCTTCAGGGCTAATATCCACTGCCCTCTGTTTTTCCAACCTGGAATCCCAGGTCATTATATTTGACAAAATGGACGATTTTTGGTTCGAGGGAATGCGACCTCTCTCATTGTCTAAATTTGGCGCGAACCACTGGAACCACTGGATGATCTCTGACATGATGATATCTTAACAGATAGCATAGACGATTCAATATTATCTTAGAGCCGGTCTTCCTTCCCTCACTACCCTCCATCACGTCTCTAACGTTCGGGATAATAGTAAGTTTCTCTTTATCTGTCAAGAAAATGCCCGCCATCCCGAGCGCCCGGAGAAAGGGCAGGGCTGGCTTAACGATTGTGCATTCTATTTCCATGGCTTTGAATAATAAAGACGGCATTTTATGGTGAAAATTCTCACAGAGGAGCGATATGTCCACGATTGTCCGATGACCCGGGGCCAGCGGGGCTTACCCCTAGATCTGGTGATGACCATATCTCATGGTGGGTCGTTTGGATTGATTGGGATGGGCAATCTGTGCTAAAGTTTTTTCAACCCGATTACTCAGGGTGACGATGACGCCGATATAAGCATCTGTTGTGATGCCGAATGAGCGACAATTCCAAGCCTAAAATGGGGACGAAAGGCGAGCGAGAAGAAAAGGCCCGGACTCAGCTCGGGGCCTCTTCAAAGCGATCTGGCCTCTTCCTGTGTTTCGCCTGCTTGGCTTTTTTCGCAGCCCTGAGCTTATCCGCCGCTCCTGCCGACGATGTTCCATCCTTTCACTGGACCTCGTCTGATGCCCCCGTCGAAGCAAAGGGTAAGGGAGGAGGAACGGTCGAGGGTGACCAGACCGCCCCGCCCGGGGCGCAGGCGATGGCAACAAAAGAAGTCCAGGCCGAGGAGGAAGTCACGGTTCTTGCCCGGAACTACGAATACCGGGAAAAGCGAGTTTTTGCCTCTGGGGAAGTCGAGGTCCATTACAAGAATATCAAGCTTCTGGCCGACGAGGTCGAGGTCAACACGGAAACCAAGGATGTTTTCGCCCGGGGGAATGTTGTCATCGTCCTTCCTGACGAGGTCGTCACCGGGGACACCATTTTCTTCAACCTGGATAGCCGAGAGGCGAGAATCGAGAACGCTTCGGGCATGGTCCAGCCAACCGTATTTTACCGAGCTTCGAGCATCGAGCGCAAATCCGACAATACCTATAGTTTTACTAAAGCAAGCCTCACCTCCTGTACCCAGCCGACCCCGCGCTGGAATTTTGCCGCCAGCCGCGCGAACTTCAAGAAGGACGACTATGTCGAGATGTGGGATTCGGTCTTCCGCATCAAGAAGGTGCCGATTTTCTATGTTCCTTATTTCCGCTATCCCCTCCACAAAGAGCGGTCGACCGGTTTCCTCATGCCTCAGGTCGGCTACTCCGGCGTCAAAGGCTTTTTCTTCGGCCAAAGCTTTTACTGGGCTATCGCCCGGAACATGGACGCGACGTTCAGCCTCGACTACTATTCTGCCAAGGGGGTTGGCGGAGGTCTCGAGTATCGCTATCTTTTCCGGGGTGGGACAGGCGGCGAAGCTAAGGTCTATTATTTTTTATTCAAGGATAAAGAAGAAGAGGAGGCGGCGGCTGGCTTCGGCGGGGTCGAGCAGGCGAAAGCCCAGAAGAATGCCTACCTCGTCCGTTTCAAGCACAACCAGCCCCTTCCCCTCGGGTTCCAGCTGGTCACCGATATCGATTACTCAACGTCCTTCGATTTTCTGCGCGAGTTCGATAACAACATCAAGCGCGCCCTGGTCTCTAACCGCCGGTCGGACGCTTATATATCCCGAGCCTGGCGTTCCTTCAACTTTAGCCTGCGGACTTCCCGATTCGAGACGATTTACACCGATTTCGGCGATTCCATCATTACTTATTATCGGCCCCAGGTCACTTTTAACTCTTTTAAAATCAAGCTTTTCTCGCCGCTCTATTTCTCCTTCGACTCCGGATTCACGAGCTGGCGCTACGGCTGGAGGTCAGAATTTGAGCTCGGGACTGAAAAATACTACGATAACTTCAAGTTTTCACCAGCCCTGACTCTCCCTTTTTCCGTCATCCCCTGGCTGACGGTCAATTGTTTTGTGAATTCGAATTTTTCCTATTATGCGCAGAGCTTTGCTCCGGGCACTCGGGAAATCGTTAAAGAGCCCCTATCGCTTTTCAATTATGGGGCTAACGTCGAAGCGGTTGGCCCGGTCTTCTACCGCGTCTATTTTGCCAAAGACGGCGAGACGCGAATCAAGCACCTCATCGAGCCGTTTGTCAGATATCGCTACGAGAGTCCGGTCAGCCACCCCGAGCGAGTCATCACCGCCTATGGCTTTTTCCGCTATCATCAAATATCTTACGGGCTAACGAACCGGATTCTGGTGAAGAAGGACATGCCGCGGGAAGTGTTCACCTGGGGAGTGAGCCAGAACTATTATTTTTCCCCCGAGGACAGCCCGATGAGCTTTTACCGGTGGGAGGGGAAGATACCCAATCGGTCGGACATCGGAAGTTATCTGCGATTTTACCCAGCTCGTAAATACAGCATCGACGTTTCGGCGGGCTACAACACCTACCACAAGATGTTCTCTTTTCTGCGGCTGGGCGCCGGACTGAATTCGCCAACTGACCCGCTCTTCCTTTCCCTCAACTGGTACCGGAGCGTAAACCCATGGTTTAAAGACATCCTTGCCGACAGGCAGCAGGTCGGCGGCGTGGCCAAGTTCAACCTGCCCCGCCTTAACTTTGAAGCGCTCGGCGAGTTCGATTTTAACATCGAGAAAAAGCGGATGCTTTACACAGGGCTTTCCCTTGTCTATCATTACCAGTGCCTGGATTTCAAGGCCGATGTCCGGATATTCTATTACCGTGAGAAACCCGAGACTCAGTTTCGATTTTCCCTGGGACTCGGGAACATCGGCAAGACGACGGATTTTCTGGGAGGGCTCGAGCTTTAAGGCGACTGAGCATGATACCGAAAATGGATCCGGGCCTAAAACTGCCATTACTCCCGGCCCGCGGGAGCCAGTCCCGTCGGTTCCCCCAGTCAAGGCTCGGGTTTGGGGTCGTCACCCCGCTCAGTCTTCGACGGGCTTCCTCGCCCAAGACCCTCGCCTCTTCCCCGGGGGCCCCGAGGCGGTTTCAGGGCCGAACGAGCGCGATTATCTTGATGTTAGCCTCACCTTCAGATATTTCATGATGCGCGCGGAGGAAGCATGACATGAAAGGATTGATTCTGAGTGGCGGAAGGGGGACGAGACTTCGGCCCCTCACCTTCACCCAGGCCAAGCAGCTCGTGCCGGTGGCCAACAAACCCGTCCTTTTCTACGGCATTGAAGCTCTCGTCGAGGCAGGTGTGCGAGATATCGGGATCATTGTTGGTGATACAAAGAGCGAAATCATGGAGGCGGTGGGAGATGGCCGGCGATGGGGAGAGGGTGTCCGGATTACCTACATCGAGCAGCCCGAGCCGCTCGGTCTTGCCCACGCTGTTCTCGTCGCCGAGGAATTTCTGGGCCAGGAGCCGTTCGTCATGTATCTGGGGGACAATATCCTCAAGAGCGGCATCCTCTCGCTCGTGCGCCGGTTCGAAGAGCGGCGGCCCAACGCGCTCATTCTCCTGACGCCCGTTCCCAACCCTCAGATGTTCGGCGTGGCCGAGCTCCAGGACGGCCGCGTCGTCCGGCTCGTCGAGAAGCCGAAGCAGCCGGCGAGTAACCTTGCCCTCGTCGGGGTCTACATGTTTGATCATCACATCTTCGAGGCAGCCAGAGCCATCCGGCCGTCGTGGCGGAACGAGCTCGAAATCACGGACGCCATCCAGTATCTCGTCGACAAGGGTTACACGGTCGAGCCGCATCTGGTTTCGGGCTGGTGGAAGGACACGGGAAAGATTGAGGACATCCTGGAGGCCAATCGCCTCATCCTCGAAGGGATCTCCCATCGGGTCGAGGGCGAGGTCGATGACGCCTCCCGTGTCAACGGCCAGGTCATCATTGAGAAGGGGGCGGTGGTGCGGTCGAGCATCATCCGCGGGCCAGCCATCATCGGCGCCGAGGCCGAAATCATCGATTCCTACATCGGACCTTTCACCTCCATCCAGAAGAAGTGCCGCATCGTCAGGACTGAGATTGAGCACAGCATCATCCTCGAGGGGAGCGAGATCATCGACATCGGCAGCCGCATCGACGACAGCCTGATCGGCCGGGAAGTGCGCATTTTCAAGTGTCCGCCCAAGCCCCAGGTCTACCGGTTCATGGTCGGCGACAAGAGTGAGATCGGGCTTAAATAAGAAACGAAGAAACGCAAGGAGCATGAGATGATTGATGGCGTGAAAACGAAAGCGCTGCGGGTTATCCCGGACGAGCGGGGCCGAGTGATGGAAATCCTCCGCCGGGACGACGAGCTCTTTCAGGGTTTTGGCCAGGTCTACATGACGACCACCTATCCAGGTGTCGTCAAGGCATGGCACAAGCACGAAAAGCAGACGGATAATATCGCCTGCCTGGCCGGAATGATTAAAATGGTCGTTTATGACAGCCGCCCCGGCTCGCCCACTCGCGGCGAAATCAACCAGTTCTACATAGGCGTCCATAATCCCATGCTTGTCCAGGTCCCCGCCGGGGTTTACCACGGCTGGATGTGCGTCAGCGAGGAAGAGGCGCTCATTGTCAACATCCCGACCGAACCCTACGACCGCGCCAACCCCGATGAGCAGCGGCTTGACCCGCACCAGAATGATATTCCCTACGATTGGAAGAGGAAGGATGGCTGAACCGGCCGGCCCAAGCATTTCTTCTTGGATGATTCAATCGGGCGCAGGAAGCTGCCCCTGGCCCCCGCGCCCCAGGGAACCAGTCCCGTCGGTTCCCCCCGTCGAAGAAGCCGACGGGTCCCCCCTCCGCTACGGGGGCTTCAGGGCACCCTCCTGCGCCCATAATAAAGACCCCATGCTTAGGAATGCGCCGTCGGTCGAGAGGCAGGTTGACGGCAAGATGCTGCTCGTCACGGGCGGGGCGGGTTTTATCGGGAGCAACTTCATCCATTATTTGCTCCGAAAATACGAGAAAATAGAAATCATCAACCTGGACAAGCTTACCTATGCCGGGAACCTCGATAACCTGAAGGATATCGAGGCGGACCCGCGCTACGAATTTGTTCACGGCGATATCCGGGACAAAGAGCTGGCTCGGAGCGTGATGCGGCGAGTCCAGGGAGTTGTCCATTTCGCCGCTGAAACGCATGTCGACCGTTCCATCCTCGACGCTGGCGAATTCGTCCTCACCGATGTCTTCGGCACGTTCGTTCTTCTCGATGCCCTCCGGGAAGCGCCGCAAGTAGAATTTTTCATCCATGTCTCGACCGACGAGGTTTATGGAAGCCGGGATGAGGGCTTTTTCACTGAGGAAGACCCGCTCAACCCCTCCTCACCCTATGCGGCGAGCAAGGCCGGGGCAGACCGGCTGGCCTATGCCTACACGGTGACTTATGGCTTGCCTGTCATCATCGTCCGGCCGAGCAATAACTTCGGTCCCTACCAGTACCCGGAAAAATTCATCCCCCTTTTCGTCACCAACGCTCTCGAGGATAAGCCCCTGCCCCTTTACGGCAAGGGGACGAATGTCCGCGACTGGCTCTACGTCGAGGACAACTGCCGGGCCATCGATTGGCTGATGAGGTGGGGGAAGACGGGCGAAGCCTATAATATCGGGGCGGGAAACGAAGTCCAGAACATCCGCATCGCCGAGAAAATCTGCGATTTGTTGGCCAAGCCGCGGGATTTGATTCGCTTTGTGCCCGACCGGCTCGGCCACGACCGCCGCTACGCCCTCGACTGTCGGAAAATCCGTTCTCTCGGCTGGAAGCCAGAAGCTGACTTCGAGCGTGCGCTCGAGACGACCGTCCGCTGGTATCGAGAGAATGAGGCGTGGTGGCGAAAGATCAAGGAGAAAAGCCGTGCCTGGCGCTCTTTCTACGATGAGTATTACCGCAACCGCAAAGGAATGAAAAAAGAATGAAGGAAAGAAAATCGCGAATGAGTTAGAGTGAGGGGGGGGTAAGGTGTAGGGCTGGTGGGAAGGATATCTAAAGGAAAGGACAGAGCAAAAAAGATAGGAAATGACATCACAAGGCAAACGGTAAGAACGGTAAGAACCATAAGAATTGTAAGAACGATGAACGATAAGAACGATAAGAAGAACCTATTAACGGAGGAGGGATGAGAGTCCTCATCACGGGAATAACGGGTTTTGCCGGAAGTCACTTGGCCGAGTACATCCTCAACCATCATCCCGATGTCGAAGTCTACGGAACGGTAAGGTGGCGGAGCCGGATGGAGAACATCCGCCACATCGAGGATCGGGTCGAGCTTTTCGAGGCGGATTTAAAGGACATCGTTTCGCTCCAGAGCTGTCTCGCTCACGTCAAGCCCGACCGCATTTTTCATTTAGCCGCCCAGAGCTTCGTTCCGACTTCGTGGAGGTGCCCGGCCGAAACCTTCGCCATCAACGCCATCGGCCAGGTGAACCTCTTCGAGGCCGTGCGGAGCCT
>CAYUKK010000011.1:0-20856 GCA_964445305.1 uncultured Eubacteriales bacterium | reverse complement strand
CAGGCTATATGCCATCTATGAGAAGAAGCGCAAGGTCTCTTTCCGGGTTAATCCCTATAAAAAGCTCGAGCCTGCTTCGGTAACATTTTTGGTGATGCAATGAGTATAATTTCGGTAACATGGTTAGATGATTTGACACGTCTTGTTTTCGTCAGCATTCAGCCGTGGAGGCTGGTCCTTGACGGAGGCATTCCAGAAATGGTAGGTTCGAAGGCGGATGAGGATTGCGGCACTCCTGCCCCATGTGGAAATCTTCGGCGGGGTTCGCCGCTACATCGAAATCGGGAATGAACTCACCAAAAGGGGGCATGTCTTTACCCTCTTCACTCCGAAAGGGGAGAGGCCGGATTGGCTTGAGTTCCAAGGGATTTGCCGGCCGTTTGAGGCTTTATCCGGCCAGAGCGAGTTTGACATCGGCCTTTGCAGTGAGTACTCGATTCTTCCCCATTTTGATAAGCTCGTGGCCAGGGCCAAATTTTTTTACTTTGTCCTCGAAGGACACAGGAAGGAGGGAGAAGTAGCCAGGAGGGCTTATTATTTTCTGGGTAGCTCGGAGGGAATGGCGAGGCGGATAGAGAAAAAATACAAAGTTCGTTGTTTCCGGGCACCGGGAGGGGTCAATCCCAAGATTTTTTACCCCTGGCCGGGGCGGGTTGATCCAAACCGGGAACTTGAGGACCGTCCGGGACCCAGCGATGGCGAGTTCCGAATCTTGGCTTACGGCCGCATCTATAAGAAAAGGAAAGGCGTTCGCTACGTCATCAAGGCTACGGAGAAGCTGAACCGGGAGTTCCCGACCGTCCGTTTGGTCCTTTTCGACAGCCTGGTCGGCGAAGAGAAAAAAGACCCTCGAACCCTCATCAAGACGGCCGTGCCCTACGATTTTTACATCAACCTTCCCCAGAGCCGGATGGCCTGGCTTTTCTCTCAAGCCGACATTTTTGTCAGCGCGGAGAGGCGGGCTGGCTGGGCCAATACTGTCGCCGAGGCCATGGCCTGCCGGCTGCCTGTGGTCACGACGGCCAGCGGCACCAGGGATTTTGCCTGGCACGAAGAGACGGCCCTGGTTGTTCCCCTGGCCCATCCGTATTTCCTCTACCGTCAGATGAGACGTCTCCTCCTCGACCCCGAGCTGAGGCGACGCCTGGCCGAGGCGGGCTACAAGAGAATTCAGCAATTCACCTGGGAATCACTGGCCGCCAAGCTCGAGTCCATCTTCTTTTCTGTCCTCTCTCCGTGATTCGCCGAAAAACGGACGACCGACCGAAACCCAGTCTTGAGGGCCTCGCCGGATTGGGTATCCTCAAGCTCGGTCAGGCCAAATTGAAATAACCCCCCGCTTATGATATCCTTGGCCAGGAGGAAGTCGGCATGGATGAGCAAGAGTTGAAAAAGCTTATGCTCAAGGAGAGTGAAGAATTCCGGCGGCTTTTTGAGGAACACCAGTCCTATGAAAAGAGGCTAGACTTCTATAAATCGAAAGCTATCCTGACTGAAGAGGAGAAGCTGGAAGAGAAGGAAATCAAGAAGCGCAAGCTGGCCATCAAGAGCAGGATGTACGGGATGATGGAGGAATTCCGCAAGTCCCATCCGGCCACTCGCCAAAGCTGATGAAATCACCAAGGAAATTCCGCGTCGGTGTTGTCGGTACCGATTCTCTGCGCGGCCGCGAAATCAAGAACATCCTCAGCACCAAGAAATTTCCTCTGACGCACATTGAGTTTTATGACCCTGATGTTGAGGCCGAATACAGCAAGTTAACGCAGTTCCGCGACGAGCCGAAGGTTATCCATCATCTCGATTTTGAGGCCCTGGAAGGATTGGACCTGGTTTTCCTCGCTGCCGATAAAAAGACGAATCGGGCTTGCGGCCGGCTGGCGCTGGAGAAGAAATTTCAGGCGATTGACTTGAGCGAAACTTTTACCAGCGACCCGGATGTTCCTCTTGTTGTCGCCGGCGTCAACGACGACCTTGTCCTTAGGGAAAAATTTTCGCTCATGGCCAATCCTCATCCGGCGGCCATCATCCTGTCCTCCCTCTTCCACCGGCTCCTGGGCAAGTTTGGAGTGGCCAAAGCCGTCGCTTTCATCCTCCAGCCCGTTTCGGCCTTCGATGAATCTGGCATCGATGAACTGGCCAGCCAGAGCGCTGCCCTTCTTTCCAGTGCTTCGTTGAAGAAACATGTTTTTAAAGAACAAATAGCCTTCAATATCCTTTCCCATACCGAGGCGCCCGAGGCCGATGGTTTTTCCGCCAGGGAAAAGCAGATCATCGCTGAGGTCAAGAGAGTCCTCGCCAACCCGAATTTTCCGCTGTCTCTTTCCCTTATTCAGGCGCCGGTTTTTCACACCTACTCGATCATGGCCTATCTCGAGCTTGGCCAGGCAGCTGAGATCAGGCATCTGGAAGAAGTTTTCAAGGAGAGCTCCCTCTTCAAAATCAGTTCTCCCTCCGCCAGCTGTCCTGTATCGTCCATCTCGGTAGCTGGAAAAGAGCAGATTTTCATCGGCCAGATCAAGAAGGAGGAATCTTTCCCCAATGCCTTCTGGATCTGGACGGTGACGGATAATCTGACTCGAGGTTCGGCGTTGAACGCTTTGGAGATAGCCAGGATCATTTTTGCCGCGCGGACCCAAGAGCCCGCTTGACCATGAAGGAAATCCTTGCCCTGTTTCGTCTCGCTCTTCGGGAAAAAAAGCGTATCCTTTTTTCCTTTATTGCCTCTGTCTTCGTCGCCTTTTTCACCTATGTTTTTGTTAACCTCGTCCAGCCAATCATGGACAAACTTTTCCAGCTTTCCAAGGCTGGAGCAGGACCGACGAGGACTCGGTTCATGGACCTTGTCTTTCGGTACCTTGGCGTCAGCGAGAGCCAGCTCATCAAGATCTTGCCCCTGCTTGTCCTTGTGGTCATTTTCGGCAAGGGGCTCTTTACCTTCCTTTCTTCATTTTTTATGAAGACCGTCGGTCACCGCGTGGCCAAGCGGCTGCGCGATGACCTCTACCGCCATCTCTTGTATCAATCGAGTAGCTTCTATGACCAGAGGTCGACGGGTGATTTGATGTCCCGTGTGACCAGCGATGTCGATAAAATCCACCAGGCCATTTCTGGGAGCATGGCTGATTTCCTCGAAGAAATTTTTATCCTGGCCGCTCTTCTCGTCGGCGTCTTTGTCATCGATTTCCGCCTGGCCCTCGTCTCGGTGGTCATCACCCCGCTGGCTGTCCTTCCTCTTGTTGCTTTCAGCCGACAACTCAAGAAGAAGAGCCTGGTCGGTCAGAAAAAGATGGCGCAGATTTACGGCCTCCTCCATGAAACGATCACCGGCCACAAGATTGTGAAAGCTTTCACCAGCGAGGAGTTCGAAATCAAAAGATTTCTGCAGGCGACGGCCAGTTACCTGAAAACGAGCATCAAATTGGCCTGGATAGGAAGTCTTTCCTCTCCCTTTATGGAATTCATCGGCGGAGTGGTCGGGGCATTCATCCTGTATGTGGGGTCCCATCGAATCGCCCAAGGGGCCATCAGCCCTGGCGATTTTGGCGCTTTCGTCATGGCCATTTTCATGATGTATACACCCATCAACCGCTTGAACCGGGCCAACAATGTCATCCAGCAAGCTGTGGCCAGCCACCAGCGAATCCAGGAGATTCTCCGGACATCCCCCCAGATTCAGGATGCTCCGACGGCCTTTCCGCTGCCCCCGGTTAGGGGGAACGTCCGGTTTGAGAATGTTTCTTTCTGCTATGATGAGGCCAGGCCAACCCTGAGGAACATCTCTTTCGAGGTCAGGGCGCACGAGCGGGCAGCCTTTGTCGGTCTCAGCGGGGCCGGAAAGACAACCATCATCAACTTGCTCTCCCGCTTCTACGAGCCGACAGCCGGGAGGATCACCATTGACGACATCGATATCCGGCAGGTCACGCTGGCCTCGCTGCGGGCCCAGATCGGGCTCGTCACCCAGGATATCATTCTTTTTAACGATACGGTGCGCAACAACATCGCTTACGGTCTTGGCGACGTTGAGGAAGAAAGGATTATCGCTGCCGCCAAAGCAGCCAAGGCCCATGAGTTCATCATAGCCCTTCCCCAGCAATATGATACTCTTATCGGAGAGAAAGGGGGGCTGCTTTCGAGCGGCCAGCGCCAGCGCCTGGCTATTGCTCGAGCGCTCCTCAAAAACCCGCCCATCCTCATCCTCGATGAGGCGACATCGGCGCTGGATCCGGAATCAGAAAGGCTCATCCAGACAGCCCTCGATAACGCCATGAAAGACCGGACGACCTTGGTCATTGCCCACCGCATTTCAACAATCAAGAATGCGGACAGGATTTTTGTTATTGATAATGGGCGAGTTGTTGAGGCAGGGACCCACGAAGAGCTCTACGCCCAAAACGGCATTTATCGAAAATTGTACGACCTTCAGTTTCCGGAGGAAGAGGGCGGATGATGAGGAGCATGACCGGTTTCGCCGAGCGGAGTTTCAGCGGCTCTGGTCTGCAGGTCAGGATTTGCCTCAAAAGCCTGAATCACCGTTTTTTCGACTGGGTCTATAAAGGCACGCCGCTAGGAGAGCTCGAGAACAGGTTGAGGGTAGCTGCTCAGCAGACACTCCACCGGGGTCGAATCGAGGCCTCGGTCGAGGTGATTTTCGTCGAGCCCTCGGGATGGCAAGTTAGGCTCAATGACGGGTTGCTGGGAAAAATCCTCGCCGCTTGGAATAGAGCCTGCCAGCGCTTGGGGAAGTCCGTGCCTTATTCGCTGGACCATCTTTTCACCGTTCCTCAGCTCATGAAGATTGAAAGAAAGAAGTTTTCTTCTTCGCAAGCGGATTTCCTGGAGCAAAGTTTCAAACAAACCATGGCGGCGGTCGTCAAGCAGCGCCAGCGGGAAGGCCGCCACATCGCTTCCCAGGTCAAAAAACATCTCGCCGCCATTGGGAAATCTCTTCAGCGCATCGAAAGGCTGAGTCGGAGGCAACCTTCCCTCCTGCGCCAAAAAGTTCTCGAGCGTATAGAGGAGCTCAATGCCAAGGTTTCCATCAGCCCCGCCCGGCTCGAAGAGGAAGTTGCTTTCCTGAGCCAGCGGGCAGGTATCGCCGAGGAAATCCTCCGTCTCCGAGCGCACGTGGATTCTTTCCGAAAAGTCGTCGAGGAGGCCTCAGGGGAGCCAGTGGGAAAACGGCTTGATTTTCTGGCCCAGGAAATTTACCGAGAAGCTAACACCATCAATTCGAAAAGCCAGGACCTGGCTATTATCCGGGAGAGCCTGGCCATCAAGAATGAGGTGGAGAGCCTTCGTCAGCACGCGCAGAACCTGGAGTGAAGGCGAAGAATTATGATTTATGTTATCTCTGGACCGTCGGGCAGCGGGAAGACGACGCTCATCCGGGAAGTCTTGAGCCGCGTGCCCGGACTTCGTTTTTCCGTCTCGCACACGACAAGGCCCAAGCGCGCAGGCGAAATGGACGGTCGGGACTATCATTTTGTCAATGAGAAGGTTTTCCAGCGGATGGTCAGGAGGGGAGAATTCATCGAATGGGCGGTTGTCCATAACTTCTATTACGGAACAGCGGCCCGAGAGCTCCGCCAGGCCGGCCGCAATGACCTTGTGCTGGACATCGATGTCCAGGGAGCAGCTCAAGTCAAGCGGAAAGTTAGGGGAGCGGTCTTTGTCTTTATCCTTCCCCCCAATTATCAAGAGCTCAAGGCGCGGTTAAAAAAAAGAGGGCTGGATGACCCGGCTGTCGTTCGCCGCCGCTTGGAGCGGGCTCGCCAGGAAATCCGGTCCTATCACCGATTCGACTACCTCGTCATCAACGATGACCTCAAGGAGGCGACGCGGGAATTGGAATCCATCATCCGCTGCCATCGCTGTCGGCGGTTAAGTCGAGAGAGGAGGGTGGCCGCCATTCTTAAGAGCTTCGGCATCAAACCTCCTCAGGGATGAAATGAAGCCATGAAAAAGATAGTCTTGGGTGTTACGTCCTCGATCAGCATCTATAAAGCCTGCGAAATTCTTCGCCGCTTTCAAGACCTCGGGCGAACCGTGCAGGTCATCATGACGCGGCACGCCACCAAGCTGATCGGTCCGCAATTGTTCCGGGCTCTTTCTGGGCAGCCGGTGCTCATCGACCTCTTCGGGCAAGAAGAGGAGAAAAAGATTGCCCATATCTCCCTGGCTGAAGAGACGGCCCTGCTCGTTGTCGCTCCAGCCACGGCCAATATTCTTGGCAAATTCGCTTCGGGAGTAGCCGATGATTTTCTCTCCACCTTTTTCCTGGCGGTGCGCTGTCCCGTTCTCATCGCGCCGGCCATGAATGAGGCCATGTATCTCCATCCCCAGACGCAGGCTAATATTCAGAAGCTCCGCAGCTGGGGAGTTGAATTTGTCTTGCCCGAGAAAGGCTATTTGGCCTGTCAAGCCGAGGGCTGGGGAAGACTGGCTTCGCCGGAAGAGGTTGTCGAAAGGGGGCGGGTTCTCTTGCAGAAAGTGGAAAGCCTCCGTGGTCAAAAGATAATCGTTACCGCCGGCCCCACCCGAGAGCCCCTCGACCCGGTTCGTTTCCTGTCTAACCGGTCTTCGGGGAAAATGGGCTTTGCGCTGGCGGCGGAGGCACTTTCACGGGGAGCTGAAGTTGTGCTCATCGCCGGCCCCACTTCTCTTCTCCCCCCACCCGGGGCCACTTTCATTCCCGTCGAGACAGCAGGAGAGATGTACCGGCAGGTGCACGAGCATCTTCCGGATGCGGATATCCTGTTGATGGCGGCCGCGGTCTCGGATTTTAGATTCGAGGCTCCCTCGGCCCAGAAAATCCGGAAGAGCCAGATTCCTGCCCGGGTGCGTCTCATCCAGACGGAGGACATTCTGGCCAGCCTCCGACAGAAGAGAACGAAGAAACGGCTTTTGGTCGTCGGCTTCGCCGCCGAGACTCAGGACGTTGAGCGCCAGGCTTTCCTCAAGCTTAAAGAGAAGGGCCTCGATTTGATCGTGGCTAACGATGTATCTCAGCCCGGCATCGGGTTCGAATCCGACTTCAACCGGGTTATCATCATCGATCGGAAAGGGAATTCGCTGGAAACGGAGGTCCTGAGCAAGCGGGAAATAAGCCGTCTCATCCTGGATAGAGTCGAGGTTTTGATTGAGCAAAAAGAGTGATTCCTGGGTCGAAAGCCTCGAAACGGGCCTTCATTTCCTCAAGGAGCTGGGCGTAGATTTTCTTGTAGCGGAGAAGAAAGAAAGGAACAAGAAGGATGACCTTCTTTTGATCCACAGCCACATTCAATCTTGTTGCCGTTGTCCTTTGGCCAGGACGAGGAAAAACCCGGTACCGGGGGAAGGGAATTTTGATGCTGACTTGATGTTCGTCGGTGAAGCGCCAGGAGTTGATGAAGATGCTCAGGGGCGACCGTTTGTCGGTCGAGCGGGCCAACTTTTGACAAGAATTATCGAGGCGATGAGGCGGACGCGGGAAGAAGTCTACATCACGAATGTCGTCAAGTGTCGACCCCCCGAGAACCGAACTCCCCATCCGGACGAAATCGAGAAGTGCCGGGGCTACCTGCTGGCTCAGGTTGAAATCATCAAGCCCCGGGTGATTATCACCCTGGGAAAGGTGGCCACAGAGTTTTTTGTCCCCGTCGAGGGAAACATGACCAGCCTCCGGGGCAATTTCTATGCATTCGGAGATATCCTGGTCATGCCCACCTTCCACCCTGCCTATGTTCTCCGGAACGAGGGAAACAAAGCTATCAAGAAGCTCGTCTGGCAGGATATGCAGAAAGTCATGACCGTCCTCGGCCAGCAATGATCCGCTACGCCGATGTTCTTCTTCCGCTTCCCTTAGAAGAGCCGTTTACATATTCTGTGCCTCCTCCGTTGGCCGAAAGAGTCCAACCAGGAATGCGGGTTCTCGTTCCCTTCGGCGGGAAACTCCTCACCGGGTTTGTTCTCCGCACCGCGGCCAGGACGAGAAAAAAAGGGATGACCCTTAAGCCTGTGGCTGAAGTCCTCGACGATCAGCCATCGTTCCCGGCGTCTTTTCTTGCCTTCACGGAAAAGTTGAGTCGTTACTTTTTCATCCCGTGGGGGGAAATCCTCCAGGCCTCCCTCCCACCCTCTCTTTTGGTCCGGACGAAAGCTACCTATTTTCTCAGCCAGAAGGGTGCCCAGGCTCTTGAGAACGGAGTGCTCCGGCCAGGTGAGGAAGCGGTGGCCCTTTGGTTGAAGAAAAAAGCTTATAGCGGGCGATTCCTGGAGAGAAAGTTAGGGTTGAAAAACATCGCTTCGCTCCTATCGAGAATGGAACGTAAAGGGCTGATTGCAGTTAAAAGGGGAGTCAGACGGGAGAAGAGAAGGAAAAAGAGGAAAGCTCCCTTCCGGCCCGTGCAGCTGGAGCTTCATTTTTCTCTTGAAAAAAGCGTTGAGCAAGCCGGTCATCGAATCCAGGCTGTCTTGGCTGAGAATCGGTTTTCTCCATTTCTCGTGGTTGGGTCAAGAGAAAAAAGACAGGCTCTCTACCTGGAGTTGATAAGACGGGTGCGGAGGGAAGTCGGGGGCGTTCTTTATCTTGTGCCCGAAATTGCCTTGGCCTCGGACATCGTGTCAAGAATTCGGCATAGTCTGGGCGAAGAAGTTGGACTTTTCCACAGTCAGCTCCCCACTCCGCAGCGCGAGCTGGAATGGCAGAAGGCAAGAGAGGGGCTCGTTCGAGTGGCCTTAGGCGCGCGCTCGGCGCTCTTTTCTCCCCTTGAGGAGGTGAAGCTCATCATCCTCGACGAAGAACATGACGATTCATATGACCAGGGAGACGGGTCCCCCTTCGATATCCGAAAGGGAGCCTGGCTTAGAGCAAAAGAAGAGGGGGCCACGCTTGTCATGGGGAGCGCCATGCCCACGGTTGAAGCCTATTATCGGGCTCAGAAAGAAGGTCATCTTATCAACCTCGGCGGAGAGGAATGGACAAAAAGAGTTACCCTGGTGGATAGCCGAAAAGATCACGGGCTGGTCTCCCGGCTTCTCCTGGAGAAAATGGAAGAGAAACTCAGGACAGGAGAGCCAATCCTCCTCTTTTTCAACCGGCGAGGCTATGCTGCTTATTTTATCTGCGCCAAATGTGGATTCATCCCCCGATGCCCTCGCTGTCGACAGGCCCTTGCCTATCACAGGAAGGAAGAAAAATTGGCCTGCCACTCCTGTCGGCTGCTCTTCCCCCAGCCACCGGGTTGCTCTCGCTGCGGAAGTCGGCTCCTCGAAAAAAGGGGGCCTGGAATAGAAGCTGTGGGAGAGGAGTTAAAAAAGGCATTCCCTCAACGGAGGATAGAAGTCCTGAGCGCTGATGCGCCGAGCTCTAAGGGAAGACGGGAGACAATTCTCGGTGATTTCAGGAAGGGAAGAGTTGACATTCTTCTCGGAACCCGGTTCCTGATTCGCCAGCCCGACCTCCCGGCCGCTGGTCTCGTCGGCATTCTTCACCCTGAAATGCTCCTCCATCTGGCTGATTTCAGGTCAAGCCAGAGAGCTTTTCAAACCGTCATGAGTTTCCTTCGCTTCGTCAAGCCGAGTCCATCGGGTGAAGCCATCATCCAGACAGGTGCGCCGGAGCACTTCGCCATTGCCACAGCCGCTCGAGGAGATTACCGGGCTTTTTATGAACAAGAGATCAAATTCCGGCGACTTATGGGCTATCCTCCTTTTTCTTGCCTGGCCGAGGTCATCCTCGAGGGAAAGAATTCTCGCCGGTTGGCTGCTCAGGCGAGAGACTTTGTGAAAAAGATAAAAGAGGCCACGCCAACGGTCGAGATTTTCGGACCATCCCTGGGTTTCTCAGCGTCCGGCAAAAGCACTCCCCGCATCAAGATCGGCTTGAAGGCCAAAAGAAAGCAAAGCCTGGACCGACTTCTTTCTCGGGTGTGGCCGACAGTTCCTCTTCGAAAGAGGGCTTCCTTTTTTGATTGAGCTGGCTATTCAGCTTCGAGCGATAACTCCTCAATCATGCTTCCTGATGATCTTCAGGCTGACGGTTTCAGAAATCGTATCCGTGAGCACAACCTTAATGGATACGGTCACCTCGTTCGCTGCGATTTCCACCCAGGTTGGACCGATATAAGTTTTCGAGGCAACTCCATCGGCATTGGTCAGGGCGTAAGTATGTCTCAGGCCATCAGAGAAAATACCGATGGGAGATTCGAGGATAAAATAAACTGGATAGTCCTGAACGGGCGCTCCGCCCATGGTGACGCGAGCCCTAATCTCGGAAGTAGGGTTGGTATCGCCTGCGTAGATGACAGGCGGGATGGCTTCGACGACAAAGGAAATTTGGTCAGCGTCGCGAATGATATAGAGGGGTGCTACCTCATAGATGAATTGAGAGCCCTCCCAGGCCGCCGTGGCTCGAACATAGATGGTTGCGTTGGTCAGGATTTCTTCGGAAAGAGGACCATAGTAGTTAACCCTGACTGAGCCAGAGCTGTCTGTAGTTTTTGATTGGAGAGCTTGATAACCCTCGAAGTAACCAAGGTCTATCCTGTTGCCGGAGCTATCAATGGTCTCGAAAAAGAGAGTTTTTCCCGGGATAGGGGTGCCGTCATATTTTTTAAGGGTGGCCGTGATCGTCGTCATTTGCCTTGTCGTTAACCCGGCGAAGAGAGTATTAGGACTGGCGTTAAGTCGCAGAAGAATGGCGAATGAGGATGGGCCAGAGGGACCAGGTATTTCCACATCGCTCCGCTTGCAGGATTCGGAGCTCAAGAAGACAAAGGCCAGAAAAACGAGGGAGATGAATACCGTTTTCTTCGTCTTCATGGTGATTCCCCTTTTTTGATTATCCATGGTCGTTCTCCGCTTATTCATCAACGTAATTGGCAAAATAGATGGCCAGGTATCCCGTCGCCTTCACATTCCGATTGGCCAGGTCATGTCCGTAGAAGTCAATCTTGGCCGTGACCTGGAGGACTCCCTCCGCTCTTCCCTCAGCCAGAGCGACGAGCGGCGGCTCCATCTTGGCCACTTCGCGAACAACGACAAAGGAGACCGACGTCGAGGAGCCCACCCTGACCAGAGCCGAGAGGGAGCCCTCGAAGGGGAGGGGGACATCAACGCCGGGCGTGTTTTTCCCGTCTGACCGGGAATAGGATACCGTATACTTCGTCACAACGATGTCATTATACTGGGAGGCTCCGAGTATGGGTTTGGGGTCCAATGTCGCAGCCCGGAATATGACGGTAGCCGCGTCCGCGTAGACAGCGCTATTCTTGATAACATCGGACTGAAGGAAATCGGCTGCGTTTCCTTCATAGTCCTGGCCCTGAATCTTTTCGATGACGAGTATGGAACCCGACTTCGTCTCGTCTTCAATAGGGTTGCAGGCGGAAAGGGTCAGCAGAATGGGCAGGATGACTGATAAGCCCCAGATTTTCTTCGTGTTTTTCATGGTCGCACCCCTTATTTTATGATTCGAGGAGTGATAAAGATGAGCAACTCCCTGTTCTGTTTTGTTCGGGCAAATGACCGGAAGAGATTTCCCAAAATCGGGATGGAATGGAGGAGCGGTACGCGCTCTCGGGTGATGGAATCTTCCGTCCGATAGATGCCGCCGATGACAGTCGTGCCCCCGTCCGGAACCATGACCGTTGTCTTGGCGCTCTGCGTCGTAATGGGGGGAATACCGTTGACGAGGTTAGCAAAATCGGCGGCGTTGTTCTGGATTTCCAGGGTCATGATGATCGTGCCTTCAGCCGTGATCTGAGGCGTCGCCTTGAGCTCCAAGGCGGCATTGACGTAACGCGTGGTCACGGTGAAATTCGCAACCGTCTGAACGGGGATCTGGCGTCCCTGGATGATCTCGGCGGCCTGGTTATTCTGAGTTGTGACCTTCGGGCAGGAGATGATCCGGCCTTCGCCTGAGGTCTCCAGGGCGGAGATGGCCATATCCAGGCGGAAAGTGTCCAGAACATTGGCAAAGGAAAAGCCGAGAGCGGTGGTGAAGGCGGGTGCAGGGAGGTTGATGGCATAACCGCCAAGCGGACCACCGATGCCTTTGGTCACAATTCCCTTCGGAATAAGCGCCCCGTCCACGAGAGCCTTATGGGGGAACTGGAGGCTGGTTTGGTTGCCATAGAAGGGGTCGGCGATGCCTCGAAATCCCCACTGAATCCCCAGGTTCCGGATGAACGTTGATGTGGCCTCGACGATCCTGGCTTCGATGGAGACTTGGGGCGTGGGGGTGTCGAGCACGGCAATCAATTTCTCGAGCAAGTCAAGGCTTTCTTTGACGTCAGAGATGATCAGGGTGTTGGTTCGCTCATCGACCGTTATCTGCCCCCGCTCGGACTTTTTCTGGGTGAGGAGCGACATGACATCGCGAGCTTTGGAGTAGGAAAGGGTGATTGTTTTGACAATGAGGGGACCCGCTAACTGACGGCTCTCCTGGAGTCGCCGCTGCTCCTCTTCCTCACGGGTAAGCACGCTGATGGGAGCGATGCGGAGGACATTGCCTTCGAGAATCTTGCCAAGTTTATTGTTCCTGAGAATGATATCGAGAGCCTGATCCCAGGGGACATCCTCCAGGTTGCAGGTGACGACGCCGCGCACCTCGGGGTCGAAGACAACGTTGAGCTTAGCGAAATCGCCGAGGTAAAGAATGACGTCCCTCAAGTCTGCATCCTTGAACCGGAGGGTAATGATTTCTCCCGTATACTTGACTTCCGTCTCGGCGATGGTCTTGGGTTTGAATTGTTCTTCTTGCCGGACTTCAGGAGCGCTGTCGACTTCCTGAACCTTTCTCTCGCCATTTTTTGTCTTCAGACTGTTGGTCTCGTCCTGGGGCTTTGGCTCTTGAGGCAGTGGGGTTGGAGGCTGAGCTGGAGGGGGCGGGGTGACCCTGGAAGAAGGCGACGGTTTTTCGGGCGCTGCTGAGGCCGTCATCAACGGCGGCGCAGATTTATCCTTGGGGAAAGCGACGACGATTTCATTACCCTTCACGGTGAGGTCGTACTGTTGAGGCTTTTCCAAATCGAAAACGATGCGGGTGATGGAGCGCGGATTGCCCACCTGAAACTGGGCGACCCGTGCCCTCTTCAGGCCATCTTTGCCCACGGAATAAACAGAAGTGGGTTCTCCGTAGATTGTGTTGAAAAGGTCAACGACCAAGCGGAGGGGGTTTTCCAGAGTGAAAATTTGAGGGACTGGGCTCGAGCTCAGGCTGGCCCGGAAGAGGAGAGATTTCTCATTCTCTTCGAAGCTCAGCTTATTCATGAACACGGTTTCGGCGGAACTCTTCGCCAACTCCGGCGCAACTTCCGATTCGATGAGAGATTCGGCGTTTTGCCGGACAACCTTGTTAAGCTCAACGATCGTCGTGGCCTCGTTCCGGTAAACGCGGAAGGGCACTTGCTCGCACACCTGGACCAGAAGACGGAGTTTGGTCTCGGCGACCTTTTCCAGGCTGATGTTTTCCACGAACGGAGAGCCTGCCGACTGAATCTTCGGGACGTGGGCGGTATCAACGTTCTCGACCTCGACAACAAGCGTTCGGGGAGATTCTTTGGCATAGAAAGCCGTGAGGGGCAGAAGCGCCGCTTTGCTTTCCAGCAGCACCTTTGTCCTGAGCTGGCTGTCGTGAACCGCGACTCTATCTATGCTCGTAAAGGATGAGCCACAAAGAAGGGAGGTGGCAAAGAAGACGAAGAGACATAAAGAGGCGAGTGGCCATGTTTTCCTTTTCATGTTTAACGCTCCTCCGGGGTTATTTCTTTGACGATATCTTTTGGCTTAGTCAGGGGAATGCCCCGCTCATTGGTCTTTCGAAAGATGACCTGGCGGTCGTTGATGGCCAGGATGAACCCATCAGCGAGCTTGTCGCCGACCTCAAAATAATAAGGGAATCCCTGCGGCGCGCTGAGGATGGCTGTGAATTTCTTCTTGTACCGAACGACGCCGATGAGATTGACGTCGTCGATGGACAGCTGGAGGGCACTTCCGGCCGTCGACTTTTCTTTGATTTCCCTTCCCGCCAGCAGATTCTTAAAGGGGTCGCGACGCCCCGCCGCGTCGTAAGTGGGAAGACTGGAGAGAAGGTCTTTGACCAGATCTTTTTCTGTCTGGGAGGTCTGAGCCTGCTCCTGAGCGGCGAAGAATTCTGGCGCTCCGACAAAAAGGATAAAAATGAGGAGGAATGTCACTTTTTTCATCGTATTGCCCTCCGCTTGGGTTTAGTTGCTGGTTCTGGGGCGGCAGCGGCCTCCTCTTTGAAAATGTAGGTTTTCGCTGTAAAGGTTGAGCTGATGGTCATGTCGTCTGTCTGGTTGGAAAGGGGTTTGATGGTGAAGTTCTCGATATTGAAGATGCGAGCGAATTTGCTTAACCGGTCAAAAAAGATGGCCAGGTTGTGGTAGTTGCCCCGGATCTCGATGGGGATGGGCCATTCGGAGTAAAATTCCATGCTGACTTCGCCGCGAGGAGCAAAGCGAATGATATCCAGACGGGTGTCGTAAGCGAGCTGCTGAATTCCCCTCAAGATGACGTCGATTTCTTTTTGCTTGGGGATGAAGACTTCCAGCTCCTTGAGCGTCTGGTTGAGCGTCACCAGCTCCATTTCAATCTTGTCCAACTCCTTTTTTTTCTCTTGCAGCCGGGCGACTTCCTCCTCCACTTTAAGCCTGTCGTTCTTGATGCGCTGGATTTCAGCGTTTTGAGGCTTGA
This sequence comes from uncultured Eubacteriales bacterium, assembly GCA_964445305.1. Taxonomy (GTDB): domain Bacteria; phylum Acidobacteriota; class Aminicenantia; order Aminicenantales; family UBA8522; genus CAYUKK01. The sequence continues at coordinate 6,156 of CAYUKK010000011.1, read as the reverse complement.
AATAAAGGAGATAAGCCAGGCCAAGAAGAACCACGGCCAAGATGACGTAGGCGTACCAAGGCCAGTTTTTCATGGTTGTCACCTTTTCTTTGCCTGGGGTTTAGATGGCGCTGCTTTCTCCGTCGGCTGGGCAGCAGCAGGCAGGACATAGTTGAGGGTCATGGAAAACTCGAGAAACTGCGTGTTCCGGCTCGATTTTTGGACGGACGAGATGAGGTTGATGTTATTAAAATCGGGGCAATTCTGAAGGTTGTAAATATAATCAGCGATGAGGTTGTTGGAGATAGCGTTGCCGCGCAGGTTAATCGTTTTGCCCTGGAAGGAGAGTTCGGTTAACCAGACCCACTCGGGGAGCCTCCGACTGAGCTCATCGAGAATCTTGACAGCAATATCTTGCTGGGCCTTAAGCTCGCGAATGAGGTTGATTTTCCGCTCGAAAAGAGTCTTTTGCTTTTCCAGTTCCTCCAGCTTGGCCGTGACGTACTGCAATTTCGTTCTTTCCGCTCGTGCCGTCTCCAGACGGGCTTTTTCCTGGTTGAACATCTTTCTCTGAAGGAAGAAGGCGCCGGCCAGGATGATGATGAGGAGGAGAACGACGATCGAGCCCAGCGGGAAGGGTTTCTTGACCCTGACCTCCGGCCCCGGCACCGGGGGGCCTTCCCTGATTTCCTTAGCTTCCGGCCTAAGTAGGTTGATTTTAATCATGTTATTTTTCCATCTTCCGAGTGGCCAGCCCGACAGCCACGCTGAAGAGCGCGGCCATTTCTTCCTGAAAAGCGGGGTCGAGCTTCTTTTCATCATAACGGACGCTGCGGAAAGGGTTGAATATCTCTGTCCGGATGTTGAATTTTTGCTCGAAGGCTCTAGCTATGTTCTTGAGCTGGGCGAGACCGCCACTCAGATAAATTTGCTCAACTCTTTTTCCCCTTTTTTCTCCCGCTTCATAAAAGGAAAAGGTCTTGTCGATTTCATCAAGAAGATCCTTGATGTTGAAATTGATAACCTCCTCCGCTCTATCCGCCGGCACCGTCTTGCTCGGGATCCCCTTAAGGAGCTTTTCGGCGTCGTCAAAGCTGATGTTCAACTCCTTGCGCATGTTCTCGATGAAGAAGTAACCTCCGATGGCCAGGTCGCGGAAAAGCTGCGAGGCCCCTCGCTCGATGATGGCGATGTTGGTGATGTTGGCGCCGATATTGATGATGGCGACGATTTTCGTCTCAAACTCCTCGGGATAGTTAACCTCGAGGGCATTCTGAAGGGCAAAAACATCGACATCAATGGCCACCAGGTTCTTGCGCGCCTGGTTCACGACATTGCTGTAGTTGGCAATTTTGTCCTTTTTGGCCGCGACGAGGAGGATATCCAGGTTCCTTTCCTCGGTGGTGCGCGGCGGCCGAAGGATGGCGTAGTCGACGTTCGTCTCCTCGTAGGGATAAGGGATGTTGTGTTTAGCTTCCCAGACGATGGATTCCGCCAATTCCTCTTTGTCCATGGCGGGGAGGGAGATTTTTTTGATGATGACCGAGTTGCCGGAGATGGAAATGGCCACATTCCGGTTCTTGAACTTGCCCTCCTCAAAAATCATCTTGATCGTTTCGACGACGGCGGTTGAATCGATGATCGTTCCTTCGACGATGGCGTCATGGGGTAAAAGCTGGTAGCCAATTCGGCTGACTTCGAAAACATCGCGATCCTTTTTCCTTTTGGCCGCCAGCTCAACAGCCTTGATGGAATGAGAACCAATGTCCAACCCGACGATCCCTTTGTCCTGGCCTAAACCGAACATTTTTTTCCTGCCTCTCAAGCGTTAGTCGGGAAAAAGCGTTTCCCCGTATCCAATTTTTCCCTGAGTCTTTTCTCGACGATCTTGGGAACGAGGTCCCGGACGCATCCGCCCAGGGCAAAGACCTCTTTGACCAATCGGGAGCTCAGGAAAGAATAATCGACGCTGGGCATCATGAAAAGTGTCTCAATCTCCGGGTTGAGTTTGCGGTTCATGAGGGCCATCTGGAATTCATACTCAAAATCCGAGACGGCTCGCAACCCGCGCATGACGATGTTGGCCTTGTTTCTCCTGGCAAAGTCAACGAGCAGCCCGTCGAATGCCTTCACCTCGATCCTGGGGTCATGGGCAAAAATCTCCTTGATCATCATAACCCTTTCTTTAGTCGAGAAGAGCGCGTTCTTTTTGGGATTTTTGAGCACGGCGATGATGATTTTGTCGAATATCTTTAGTCCCCGCCGGATGATGTCGACGTGCCCGTTGGTGATCGGGTCGAAGAAGCCCGGATATACAGCTCTGTTTTCCATCCAAGGCCCAGTTCGTTCTTTCGGCAACCGGATTACCCCTCTCATTATCAGAAAAGCCTTCTTTTGTCAATAAAAAATGTTTTCTCCTGGGCGCAAGTCCCTGCACCTCTTAAAGATTTCACAGGGGTTGGACTCCGTCAATCACCTTTTGAGAGGAGATGAGAGGTGAAATATGGACAAGCCGAATCATCGATGGGGATGATGCTCGGAAGGAGAGTCCAGAGTTTGGTCGAATCCTCTTATGTCTGCTCCCGTGGCCGTTTATCGCCTTTTTGTGCGGACGGCAGTCAATCGGCCGGTTGCTCAGGGCGCGTTTTGGACATTTTGGCGCGAAAGATAAGACAGCTGGGATGGCGATTCTTAGAAAATGGAAAGGACCCGTGGAAGAGGAGTCGAAATCGTGCTGCTTCGAGAAGATGGGTTGATTTAGGTTTCGGCTTGGAAGAAAATAGAAATGTGAGGTTCTTAGCCTAACAGCAGTGTCAGAGATGAACGACCAAGCGAGACCTTGGCTCCTGCTTTCGCTCGGTCTTTTCATTTTCATGTTCCCGAGTCAGAGGTCAACTCCGGTCGACCAAGATAGCGATATCTTTGCCAAGAAGCGCGCCAGGATGGTGGCCACCCAACTTGCTTCCCGCGATATCACGGACCGGCGGGTGCTCGAGGTCATGGGCAAAGTGCCGCGACATCTTTTTGTCAGCCCTGCCTATGAGAACCAAGCCTACGAGGACCACCCCCTGCCCATTGATGAAGGCCAGACAATAAGTCAGCCTTATATTGTGGCCCTGATGACCCAGTGGCTTGACGTTCGGCCCGGGCAAAAAGTGCTGGAAATCGGGACAGGCTCAGGCTACCAGGCAGCTGTCCTGGCCCACCTCACCGATCATGTCTACTCGGTTGAAATCAGGGAGAATCTGGCCAAGAAGGCGGCTCAGACCCTTCGCACGTTGGGGTATGAAAATGTGCATGTCAGGTGGGGGGATGGTATTTCGGGTGGCCAGAGGAGGCTCCGTTTGACGCCATCATCGTCACTTGCGCTGTCAATCATATTCCTCCGCCGTTGCTCGAGCAACTCCGAGAAGGCGGCCGGCTCATCATTCCATTGGGCAGCACGCTTTATTTTCAAACCCTGACTCTGATCACCAAAATCGAGGGCAAGCCAAGAGTCAAGCACATCTCAGGCGTCCGCTTTGTGCCCATGATTGGCGAAGCAGAGAAGAGGGATCGCGATTAAGTAAGCGCCGGCGGCAAGCAGAAGGACAATCCCATACCCGAGGCTGAGGGCCAGCAGATGCGCGAGCACGGAATGGATGACTGTGGAAAAGGCGTTGGCTGACCATGCCCAGGGGAGGAGGGGCGGACTTTTCGTTTGAAGGAGGCGGAGGCCGGTCGGAAAAGGGAACCCCATGAGAAACCCCAATGGGAAGATGATGCCAAGGAGGAGCGGAATTTTAAGGGTCAGACCGCAGCCAATGAACTTGTTGAGGAAGGTCGGGAGGAACTGGAGGTAGATCAATCCCAGAACGACAAGGATGAAGAGGCACACTCTCAGCTTAGGCCGGGGGGAGGGACCGAGAATTCGCTTGGAGCTAAGACTTCCCAAACCCGAGCTAAGGAGGAAAGCGAGGATGACCGTGGAGATGGAATAAAGGGGATGACCGAGGAAGAGGATAAATTTTTGGATGAAGATGATTTCGATCAACATAAAAGCAGCTCCGAGGAAGCTGAAATAGAGAAGTACAGTCACCAAATGAGGAATGGATTTGACGCTTTTCTTGAGCCCAGCAAGAGGCAGGGCGATAAACAGGAGGGCGGCCAGCGCCGCTTGCCCGAGGAGCACGAGAAGAAGAAACTTTCCCTCAAAGAAAAAGGCCGGGTTTCGGCCCAAGGTCGTGTATGTTTTTTTCCAGTTTCGCCATTTGTAGAAATCATGGATGAAGGGACGGTTGTCTCGCGCCGGGCTGATATCAAAAAGATAGTCTTTTAAAAGGGCCTTGCGGCCAGAGGAGGTGAGGAGCTGGCGGAAGAGGTCCTCGTAGATGGGCGTCGTCATTTGATTGAAGAGGTTGGTTTCTTCAGGCTGGATGTTGGGGAAATAGACGATGTCGAAAAGGCGCTCACGGCAAAACTCTCTAAACATTTTTATATCATGGCTATCGAAAGGCCTTTTCTTGATAAAGATAGATAACGTTCCCCATGTGCGGATGGCGGCGATGTGGGCAGCCGGGTCGAGGCCCTTTTTTTCCAATGCCTCGGTCCACATGGTGACCGTTTTTGCTTCAAGACGGGGGGGCGGCAAGAGATACATGGTCTGGCTGACAATGCCTTCCTCGGTCAGAAGAGAGAGGACATCGAGGCAGGATTCGACGGTGTAGAGGTAGTTCTCTCCTATCCCGTAAATTCCGGTTCCAGCTGAGCCAAAAATATCCGGCAACCCGAAGACAATCAGGTCATAATGGCTGATTTCCTTCTTTAAGGCTACCCGGGGATGGGAAGATACGACCGACACGCCGGGGTGGCTGTATATCCCGCCGCTAAAAGAGGAGAGTTCTCCCTTGAGCAAATGGACAAGGAGGGGATAGCTCTCAACACCCTTGACCTGAGTGGCGTTAAAATAGAGAGCCGTCAAAACATCGAGCCCTCCTCTTGGGTCGAGGATGAGCACTTTTGGCCGACGCAGCAAATAATAGGGCAGGCTGGAGGGCAAGTTGGTTAGGAAAGCTAAGCTGCCATCCTGCCAAGAATCCACCTTGGTGACAGCGCAGAGCTCGCCGCCGTCGATCGACAACCCAAGTTGAGGCGGGAGAGGCCGACTGTAGAGGAGGCTGAGACCCGGAGCAAACCGGACCGCCGGCGAACTGAGAATGTCGATGCGGGAGATAGGGTCGACACGAATCAAGTGATGCGTCGCCGCTGGGTATCTCAGGGCTTGAGGAAGGCCTTTGAAAGGAGAGATGCGAAAGCTCAGCCAATCAGGAGAGGAGAAGAATGCCCACGCCTCTATCAGGAAGAGAGCCGCCAAACCGGCAAAAAAAATCCGGCGACGATGAAGGCTCAAGAAAAGGCAACCGACGAGGGCAAGAACGGAGATGATGAGGAATACCCCCTTCTCTCCCCGCGGAAGAAATGACAATCCGGCAAAGACAGAGCCTATTCCCGCTCCCACGAGGTCGGCAAAATAGATTCGGTGGGCCACCTTGGCCTGACGCGTCAGGGCGAAGGAAATGGTAGCTCCAGCAAAAAAGAAGGGGAAGCTCAGGAGGATGTAGGCTGGCCAGAGATAAAAGATTTGCTTCCTGTCCCAGGGAAGTCGGAGAAAATCGAAGGGCAGGGAATTGTAGAGGAGAAAACTCACGGGGATGCTGAGCCCGAAAAGGAGGGAACTCCAGCTGAGCCATCGGCGACCATGCCGCTCGGCCAAGCCGCGGCCCAGGGTCAAGAAAGATCCGCTGGCCCCATAGCCAAGGAAGGCCAGGCTTATGACCAGGAAGGCGAAATGATAATTCTGAGCAATCGAGAGATAGCGGCTCAGGGCAATTTCGAACGCCAGGGTGGCGCAGGAAATAAAAGCAATACCAAGGAGAACCGAAAACTTGGTCTTTTCCACAGCCGACTTAAGTTTGAGTAATAATTTTCGGTGTGTCAAGGCGTGGCTATGGATGGGGTGGTTGCTTTTGCGCTGTCCTTGTGATAATTTTGAAAAAGATGATCAAGTTCGGGACATCGGGTTGGCGCGCTGTGATGGGAGAAGAGTTCACCTTCGCCAACGTTCGGCTTGTCGTCCAGGCCATTGCCAATTATCTCTTAAAAAAATTTCCCGGCCGTGAGATTTCTGTCGTTGTCAAT
>CAYUKK010000010.1:0-7576 GCA_964445305.1 uncultured Eubacteriales bacterium | reverse complement strand
GAAACTCCCCCGCTCAGCCCGGGGCTCTTTCGAGCCGAAGTCAAGGCAACCGTTCCTCAGGGCGAGACTCTCCTTTCGCGCTTTGTTTTCCTGGTCAAGCCTCGTTCTTTTTCAGCGGAGCACCCTTTTCTCCTCTTCACTCCTGCCGACTTGACCAAAATAAGGGAAGCTATCGACAGCGGACGGACGAGGGCTGTCTGGGAAAAAGTTTGCCAGGGAGCAGCTGATTTCCGTCGCCAGTTCAACCCGACTGAGTTTCGCTATAACCTCGATGCCTACGATGAGATTTTCTGGCTCCCAACCTACGAAGGCTATGTCCGCGCCCTCCATACCTCTTCCCGTTTTATCCGCGAAAACGCAGTCGTTTACGCTATCTCTGGGGATAGGGAGGCGGGCGAAGCAGCCCGGCAGGCTCTCCTGTCCATCGCCTCGTGGCCATCCTTCGTCCATCCCCATATCCTCAACCAGGGACAGTTTACCTACTGGCCCGTCGGTCTCGCCCTCATCGATTATGCCATGGGCTACGATATGGTCTATGACCTTCTCCGTCCTGAGGAACGAAAAGCCATCGCCACAGCTCTCTTCCATAAGGGCGTGACCGAGGTGTTCAAGGAATATGTCCGGGATAACCGTGTCTCTTCGAACACATCGAACTGGATCAGTCACGTAACGGGCGGCGGCATTCTTTGTGCCCTGGCCATAAGCCGCGAATACGGAGCCGCGGAGCTCGAGCCCTATTTAAGCGGCATGATAGTCAAGCTGGCCGAATTCATTCAAAGCTCATTTGACCCCGACGGGTATTACGGTGAGGGCTATTACTACCACAATTTCTCGATGCAGTCCCTCTCCCATACCCTCCCGGCCCTGAGAAATTATTTCCATATCCCCTACGCCGAGGTCGTGAAAAACTCCTTCCTGTACCTCCTTTACCAGCAGGATAACGAAACGGGCCACATCTATGAATTCGGCGATTCCCACGAAGACCTCATCCCTTCCTCAATGAGCCATTTTGCCTTCCTCCTTTCGGCCGGGGCGGACCCTCATCTTCTCTGGCTCTACCGGCAGAGGCCCGGGAATAACTACCTTGATGTCATTTTCCCTGTTCCTGAAGGAAAGGGCTCGCCGCCAACCGACCTTCCCCTGGTCAAAAGGCTGAGGATGGTTGGCTCGACCATCTTTCGGTCCGGCTTCGGTCATGAGGACTTCGTCTTTATCTTTAAGTGTGGACCTTTCTACAACCATCAACACTTCGACCAGGGCTCTTTCTTCCTGGCCGATGGTGGCGAGCTTTTCCTCGGCGAATGCGGCAATTCCCATTATTACGAAGACCCCTGGTATCCCCGCCTCTATATCCAGGCTGGAGGACACAACTGCCCGCTTGTCGATGATAACGTCGAATCCCAACTTCCCGGTGATTTTGGCCATGATGTTGCGGCCTGGCAGGATTATGCTCGCATCACGGGCTTTCTCGACGGGGAGGAGGCGAGCGTGCTGACAGCGGACTTGACCCCCGTCTACCGAGGAAAGTGGCAGAGCCTCCACAGAAACATCATCTATCTTAAGCCGAGGACAGTCCTGTTGCACGACCGGGGGAAAGGAGCCATCGACGCCCGCCAGATGAGCCTTCGCTTCCATGCGCCGGAAAAGGAGAATATCCACATCCAGGGGAAAAAAGCCGAGGTCAGCCGTGCAGGAAAGAAGCTCGTCATCCAGACCCTGGAGCCAGCAATCTATCAAGCCAGAGTCCTCAAACGGCCGATGAGCCTCCACGAGTTCAAGGCCGAAAACCCCATCACCATGCGGGCGAGGGGCTTTCTCGAGCTCTCGACGGAAATCCAGGATGGCGCCGCTCAGTTTCTTAACCTGCTGACGACCGATGAGGCCGCTCTCGATGCCCTTGAGCTTTCGCCCGGCCAGGGCTGTCTGGAGATTAACCTGAAGGAGAAAAGAATATGGGTCGCGCGGGCCAGCGCCGACCTCTTGAGGGCGGAAGATTATGAAACGGATGCCCAAGTCATGGCCCAAATGTCCAACCATCTCCTCCTGCTGCGCGCGACATTCCTCCGAGAAAAGGGAGAGCTCCTCCTCCGCACCGACAGCCCTTCGAGTTTGAGGCTTCAAAGAGAGGAAAACAGGATAAAGCTTGACTTTTCCTCTCTCTCGGCCGGGCACGTCGACCTCCGGACAGGCTGGAAACCGAAAACGATTCGTCTTGAGCCAGCAGCTAAAGTTCTATGGAAGTATGAGGATGGTCATGTCCACATTTCGCTTCCCCGGGTGGAAGGAAGAATGGTCATCGAAAGGTAGGTGGAAACCCATCCTTGATGGAAACCAATTTCCCAATGGGAATTTCGAGTTTTAGGGTTGAATTTCCACCGCATCTCGTATAAAAAAGAGGCCAAGAGAAAGAATGACGATGGCCAAAAAAATTTCCTATCCTAAGGCAACGTTCGTGGCCATGAGTTTCTTCTTTTGTCTGCTATGGCCGCTTCGAGCGCACCCTCCCTTTTCTCCCGTCAACATCGAGCTCTTCGTCTACCAAGAAAACTTTGAATCGAACGAGCTCAACGGCTGGGCTTCTTATCCTCTCTGGCAGGATACCGCCTATGACCCGAACCTTCGGCCCGGCCGGATTCTTCCCGGCGACGAGAACCTTTCTCTTCTGCTTCGGGTCACTCCTTATACGCCAGGGGATGCTTACGCCGGCGCTCAGAAAAAGCTTTCCTTTTATCTCCTTCCCTCCTCTTCGATTAGCCTTCGGTACTATCTTAAATCCCACGGCCGAGCTGACTTTTTGAAAATCCGCCTGGCGGCAGCAAAGGAAGGAACGGTCGATTTTGTCGTCAACGCGCCAGCGACCAATCGTTGGAATTCTTTGACCGTAACCTGGGAAGACCTGGCCCGCCAGAACCCGAAAGTTGCCGGTCCGGCTGTTGAGATAACCGGCCTGGCTGTCCTGGTTAAGTTTCTGGAAGCGGACCCGGCCATGCCCATCTACTTCGGCCTGGATGATGTTCTCATTCAGGCCGCTCGGGTGCCTCATTTTCAGTTCGTCCAACCGGAGATGCACAAGCTCGAGGAGTGGACTCCCTACATTCCCAAACGTCACTATCACCGGGGAGAAACTTTCTCCATCGAGGGCCGCTGGCCTGTTGACGCCGATAGGATTGGCCTCCGGATTACCCCCTTCACCGAGCCAAAGAAGGTCTATTTCCAGTCCCGGCTCAGACGAAGGGCCGGGCAATGGGTTCACCCACCCATGCGGCTCTCCTGGCCAGAAGGCCTCTATCGAGTCGAGCTCGAAGCTTTTTCAACCGGCAAAAAAATCGCCACCACTGAGTTCACTCTCGTCATCGCTCCCTCGGGAATGGCCGGGAAACATCCCCGGCTCTGGTTCGACAAGGAAAAACTGGCCCAGCTACGGGCAAGGTTGCGGGAGGAGAGGTTCCAGCCTGTAGCCAGGCTCCTCAGTGAAACGGCCCGGGAAACAAGGGAGAAGCTCCCCCTGGACAGAGTCATTTTTGACCTCGATGCTTTTCCCAAAGACGAGCCCCTCCTCGGAAATGTGCCCCGTTCGATTTATCCCTGGTTCAACCGGATTAATCCGTGGCGCAGAGCCATATCTTCTAATGCCCTGGCTTTCGCCTTCCTCGAGGACATGGAAGCTGGCGATTATGCCCAGTCTCTTCTCCTTAAACTGGCTTCTTTCCCCTTCTGGCTCCACCCCTGGTTTGAAAGCCGCGGACAGCACATCTATTACCCCGTGGGTGAGCTGGGCATGGACATGGCGCTGGGCTATGACCTCCTCTTCGACCGGATGACCGAAGAGGAAAGGACAATCATCCGCGCCGCCTTGCTCAAAAACATCGTCCAGGGTTGCCACCGAAGCTATGTCGAAGACAACCTCGTCACCAGCAACACCTCCAACTGGGTCGCCCATATCACCGGCGGGTCGGTGATGAGCCAGGCAGCCATGTACGGGGATGGAAAAGACACGGAACCCATCGAACCCTATTTCACCGGCGTGCTGCTCAAGCTTCATGAATTCATCGAGAAATCTATCGGGCGGGATGGAGGATATGGAGAAAGCTACAGCTATTGCAATTTCACCATGGAATCGCTTGCCAAAGCTCTGCCCGCCCTCGATAACGTGTTCCACATCGATTTTTCGGGTCCCCTGCATCTTACTTACCAGGACCTCGCTTGGGCGACGCTTTACGACCAGAAATTCTTTCTCTATTTTGGAGACAGCAGCGGCAACGTGGGGCCCATGACCAACTGGGCCTGGCTCCTGAGCAAGAGGCCCGACCCGCTTCTCGGCTGGCTCTATCACTTCTTCAAAAAAGAAGAAACCCTTTTCGATATGATATATGAAACAGACAAAGCGGCACGGCGCGACCCTTTCGATGAGAACCCTGTTCGGCTTTTCCGGGACATCGGGACGACAGTCTTCCGCAGCGGCTGGGAAAAAGAGGCTTTCGTTTTCGTCCTGAGAACCGGCGCTTTTTACAACCATCAGCATCTCGACCAGGGAACATTCTGGTTAGCTGACCGCGGTGAAATATTCATCGCTGAGAGGCGAGGGAGCACCTACTATGATGACCCCCTCTACCAATCCCATTACATCCAGCCCATCGCTCACTCGACCATCCTCATCGACCACAACGCTCAGAGCCAGCGCGTCGGCGACCCGCTGAGGTTCATCGAGGGGTTTAACGACCATGCCTATGTCGACCACTTTCTCGATGGTGAGGACACGGCGTTCGTCGCGGGAAATCTCACCCGTCTCTACTGGGAGAAAGCGCAGGAAATACAGAGGAATGTCGTCTACCTCAAGCCGCGAACCCTTCTCATCGTGGATAAGATTGTTCCCGGGCAATCGGATATCGATGTTACCCTCCTTTTTCAGGCCGGAGCGTTCAAGGACATAGAGCCTGGCCACGAAGCTTCCCGAATCCGAAAAGGGGACAAAACCCTTATCATTTCTCATCTGTGGCCAAAAGAGAAAGAAATCCGCGTCGAGGAGACGCCGCTCTACATTAATACCTTGAGAACAGATTCGCCCCTTGTCCGGGAAGGCATGCTCACCTTGACCATTCGAACCGACAGAACCCCTCTGTCCATCGTCAACTTGCTCACGACCGTGGAGGGAGAAAAACCCTGGGGCAGGAAGATAGAGGAAGGAAAAGGTTGGTGCCACGGCGCTACGGAAGACCGCGACTTCCTTATCTCGACTCGGCCGAGCCAGGAATACCAGGCCTGCGGATGGTCGACCGATGCTCTGGCTTTGACGTGGAGCAAGGGACGGGTATTTGCCGCTCTGGCCACCTCACTCGCCCGCGAGGGAAAAACGCTTTTTCGATCGACCGAGCCGATAACCTGCGAGATCGCGGCTGGAAAAATAAAGTATTATCTGGCCCAACCCGCTCAAGTCTCCATCCACCAAGAAAAAAAACCTCGCGCCGTATTCCTGAACGGCCAGGAAATCAAGGCCAAGCGATGGAATAATCAAACTCAAGAGATGGCGATAAACCTCCCGGCGGGGAAGGGAGAAATATCCATGAAACTTTAATCAAGGAGATAACCATGAAAAGGCGCAACTTCTTGACGGGTTCCTCTATTGTCGCGGCGGCGACAATGGCTCGGAGCCGGGCTTTTGCAAAAACTAAAGAGGAAAATGAGGTGAAAAAGGCCAAAGGTAGTCAAAAGGAGACGATTTCGACCTTCGCCCTGGAAGAACTGGAGCGCTTGAAAAAGCTCTACAAATACGACCTCTATGAAGATTTCCTCCCCTTCATGGAGAAATACGTCATCGACCATGTTTACGGCGGCTTCATGTGCAATACCGACCGCGACGGGACCAACATCACGCAGGACAAGAATACTTGGTACGAAGGTCGTGGGATCTGGGTCTATTCCTTTCTCTACAATAATTTAGTCCGAGACCCAAAGTATCTTGAAGTGGCGCGGAAATCGGTCGAGTTCATGCTCCGCCATAAACCCAGCGGCGATGGGCTCTGGCCGGCCAGCTTCAGTCGGGAAGGAGTTCCCAAGGGAGAGCCCGACGAGCGTGGCTATGGGGATTTGTTCGTCGCCAGCGGTCTGGCCGAGTTTGCCCAGGCCACGGGCGAAAAAAAATATTATGACATGGCCAAGGAAATCATCGCCAAAATCCTCCGGCTCTATGACCGAGACGACTACCAGCCGGAAGCTGGGCCCTTTTATCTCGGACCCCAGGCGCCTAAGACCCCCGGCGCCCGGGTGCTGGCCATGTGGATGCTCCTCCTCAATATTTCCACCCAGATGCTCAATTATCAGGATGACAAGGAGATGAAGGCGGTATCTGACCGCGCCCTCGAGGCCATCATGGTTCACCACCACAACCCTGATTTCGAATTGCTCAATGAAATCCTCAACCATGACCTGTCCCGACCCCAGAACGAATACGCTCAATTTTGCTATACGGGTCATGCCATCGAAACGCTGTGGATGGTCCTCTATGAAGCCGTCCGAAGACGAGACAAGGCTCTCTTCGACTTGGCGGCGCAGAGGTTCAAGCGGCACGTCGAAGTCGCCTGGGACGATGTTTATGGCGGCGCTTTCCGCTCGCTCGACCATGTGGACAACAACATCTGGAAAGTGGACAAGGTCCTCTGGCTTCAGGAGGAGGTTCTCATCGGTTCACTCTTCATCGTCGAGCACACCGGCGCCGCCTGGGCGCGGGAGATGTTCTACCGGATGAACGATTATGTGCGAGAGAAGTTCGTCCTCAAGCGCTACGGATTTCCTCTCTGGATGCATGCCGCCGACCGGAAAGCCACTTTCGAGCCTCATTCCAACCGGGTGGAAAACTTCCATCATCCCCGCCACCTCATGCTCAACCTGCTGTCCATCGAGAGAATGCTCAAAAGAAAAGGACAAGTTTCAGGAGTTTTTGCCTCGACTCCTTGATCCCCATGACCAAGCTGCGTTTTTTTGATTGTAACTGCTCCATCGGCCGGGTCGGCTATCCTCACCTCCTCGACATACCAGATGTCGCTGGGTTGCGCCGGGAGATGACGACAGCGGGCATCGAGGAAGCCCTCGTCTACCATGCCACTGCGAGATACGGGCATCCACCCCTTGGCAACGCCCTTCTGCTCGAAGAAATCCAGGACCAGAGAGGGCTCTACCCCGTCTGGGTTCTTTTGCCCCATCACACGGGAGAAATGGCTCGGCCGGCTCAGCTCCTGGATGAAATGAAGGAAAAAGGGGTGCGCGCTGTCCGGCTTTTCCCCGGGCGGACACAGCACGGCTTTTCCCTGGCTGACTGGTGCGCCGGAGAACTCCTCTCAGCTCTCCACTCGGCCCGAATGCTCCTTTTCTTAGACATCGAACTCATCACGTGGGAGGAAGTCCACGCCTTGCTCCAGAAATACCCCCGCCTTCCTCTCGTCCTGGCCAATTGCAGTTATCGGCATAACCGCTTCCTCTACCCTCTCTGGGAAAGGTTTGCCAACCTCTATGTCGAAATGTCCAGGTTTATGGGAGCGGGAGCGATCGAGGATGTCGTGCGCCGCTTTGGCTCCCATCGAAT
>CAYUKK010000009.1:0-17935 GCA_964445305.1 uncultured Eubacteriales bacterium | reverse complement strand
GAGTACCTTTTCTTGATTTGCTCCAGGATTTCTTCCTGGAGCTTCCGCGTGAATTCTTCCAGGTCTTCGTTTTCTTCGGACATCACTCTTTCTCCCTGGAGTCGAGGCTTTAGGATAAACGAGTTGCTTCCAAAAGGCAAGCGCTCCTGACCCGTGTTCAGGGCAGCTCGGCCAGCGCCTGTTCGATATCGGCGATCAGGTCTTCAACGGCCTCGCAGCCGACCGAGAGACGGACGAGGTCGCCGGTGATACCCGCCTTTTTCCTTTCTTCTTCGGGGACTCCGGCGTGGGTCATGCTGGCTGGATGCTCGATGAGCGTTTCCACGCCGCCGAGGGAGACGGCCCGGGTGCAGAGTTTAACGGCGTTAATGAGCCGCCTTCCCGCTTCCAGTCCGCCCCGAAGTCCGAAACAGAGCATCGACCCGAAACCGTCCATCTGCTTTTTGGCCAGGGCATGCTGGGGGTGGGATTCGAGCCCCGGGTAATTGACCCAGCTTACTTTAGGATGGGAAACGAGGAAGCGGGCAAGCTGGAGGGCGTTGCTCTGGCTCTTATCTAAACGGAGAGCCAGCGTTTTGACACCGCGAAGGATGAGCCAGGCCTGGTGGGGGTCCATGGTGCCACCCAGGAGTGTCAGAACCTTGCGCAGGCGCTGGTAATTCGTTTCGTCCTTGGTCACAATCATGCCGCCGACAACGTCGCTGTGTCCGTTCAGGAACTTGGTCAGGCTGTGGATGACGATATCGGCCCCCAAATCCAGAGGGCGCTGGAGCACGGGGCTGGAGAAGGTGTTGTCGACAACGAGGAGAAGGCCCCGTTCCCGGCATAGACGGCTGGCGGCGCTGATATCGGTCAAGATCAAGGTCGGGTTGGCCGGCGTTTCGATAAAGAGCATCTTCGTCTCTAACTTCAAGCACGACTCAATATTGGCCAGGGAGGAGGTGTCGACAAAGTCGGCCGCGACACCAAAGCGGCTGAGTTCTTTTTCGAGGACGGTACGGGTCGGACCGTAGACAGCGGCCGTGCTGATGATATGGGAACCGGTGCTCAGATAAGTGAGATAGACAGTGGTGATGGCGGCCATGCCCGAGGCTGTGGCCAACCCCCCGTAGCCATTCTCCAGGGTGGCCACACACTCCTCGAGCGACCGCACGGTCGGGTTGCCGATTCGCGTGTAGATATAGCCATCCTCCTCGCCGGCAAACCTGGCTGCCCCCTGCTCGGCCGATCGAAAGGCGAAAGTAGAAGTCTGGAAGATGGGAACCGAGACGCCGCCCCAAAGCGGGTCAGGGTGCTGGCCGGCATGGATGACGCTCGTATGAAGGCGCTGCGTTTTCTTATCTTCCAAGATAATCCTCCTCGGAATGTTTCTATGCTTGGCGGCACTTTTCGCACAGGCCGTAAAATTCGATGTTGTGGTCGTGGATGACAAATTTGTATTTCTTGGCCAGGCTCTCTTCGGTTTTCTTGATGAGCTCGAGCTCTTCATCGACGAAATCGCGGTAGTTGATGACCTGGCCGCAGCGCGTGCAGATGAGATGGTGGTGGTGTTCCTTTTTTTCCGCCGGGTTGAACTCGTAGCGGCTTTCTCCGCTCCCGAACGAGAACCGGCTGACGAGCCCGGAACGAACCAGCAGGTCAAGAGTGCGGTAGACGGTGGTCAAGCCGAGGCCGGGATGGGACCGATGGAGCGAGGAATAAATCTCCTTGGCCGTCAGATGACCAGGGGTGCGGCTGAGAAGGTCGAGGATGGCCTGGCGGGGCAAAGTCCAGCGGCAAACCTGCCTTCGGAACTGATGTCTCCAGTGATGAGGTCCAGGCATGTCGAAGCTTCCATGATAATAAAAATTATTTTCAATAGCAACCTCGAATTAAGGACCGTGGATATTCGGGTGAGGAAGCGGAGGATTGTCTTTAAGAAAAGGTTAAGCTATACTGCATGACCGAGGCTTGGCGATGAAGAAGAGCCGTCGAAAGAGTTCTGGCTATGGCGAGAAAGAAGCCAGGAGTGGTCTCAAGGCCAGGCTTCCGCGGCTGGCCACCTTTCCGAACCAATTTCCAGATTATGAAATAAGGATAGAAATCCCCGAGTTCACTTCTGTCTGCCCGAAGACCGGGCTTCCGGATTTTGGCACTATCACGATCCAGTATGTGCCCAAGGACTCGTGTCTGGAGCTCAAGTCGCTGAAAAACTATATCCTGGGTTACCGAAACTTGGGCATTTTTTATGAGAACGCAGTCAACCGCATCCTCAACGATGTTGTCCGGGCCTGCCGGCCGAAAAGAGCCACGGTTATCGGCGAGTTCAACCCGAGAGGAGGAATCAAGTCCGTTGTCGAAGCCCAATATCCCCGCCCTGGAAAAAACTCCGGCCAGGCTTAACAACTCTGAGTTCACCACCACCGACCTGCTCATGTTCTTTACTGTCCTCATCTGGGCCGTGAACTTTTCCGTGGTCAAGGTGGCGCTGCGAGAGTTTTCTCCCCATGCCTTCAACGGAGTCCGTCTAAGCCTGGCCTCCCTTCTTCTTGTTCTGTTTCTCTGGAAAAAAGAAGGGGGTCTCTCTCTTCGCGGGCGAGACTGGCCCAAAGTGCTTGTCCTCGGCGTTATCGGGAACACGTTTTACCAGACCCTCTTCATCAACGGCATCGAGCGGACGACAGCCTCGAACACGTCGCTCATCATGACGACGACGCCGATTTTCATTGCCTTGATGAGCGCTATCTTCATCCGCGAAAGAATCCACTGGGCTGGCTGGATGGGCATCTTCACCTCTTTTGGTGGGCTCTATCTCATCCTTTTTGGCCCTTCATTCAGCTTGAGCCTGACCGGTCAAGAGCTGAGAGGCAACCTTTTTATTCTCCTGGGCAATCTTTGCTGGGCCACCTACACGGTTTTTTCAAAGCCTCTCCTCGACCGGTTTTCTCCCCTCAAGCTGACCACCCTCACGCTTGCCAGCGGGACCTTGTTCTACCTCGCCGTGGCCGCGCCGGATATCGGCCGCTTTTCCTGGGCCTCTTTGTCCCGGAGAAGCTGGGCACTTCTCCTTTTTTCAGCTGTCTTCGCCATCGCCTTAGGCTACCTCATCTGGTATTCGTCCGTGCGTCGGGTGGGAAACACCAAAACGGGCATCTACAGCAACATCACACCGGTGCTTACCGTTTTCTTTGCCCACTTTTTTCTGGCTGAGCGGGTGACCATCTATCAGGTGGCCGGGGCCGTCATCATCTTTTTCGGTTTTTACATGACCCGTTCGGGTTATCGCTGGTTCGAGAGGAAAAAGCTCAAAGTAGTCAGCGAAGACCGAGAATTTTGTGGACCTGAAGGCTGAGCCGGATGTTCTCCAATCCAGCGGCCAGTGATTCCTCGATAAGTTCAAGCGCCCGCGTCACACTCCAGGGTCTGTTCGACTGCGGCTGGAGGAGGAGGGGCGTTTTCCCGGGAAAAGCGCGGCGGAGCTTTTTAATCGTCTGAAGGGTCAAGTCCTTGGTGACGACAAGTTTTACTTCATGGGCTAACTTCCTGTAAGGAGGAGCGTAGACATATCTTTTTGGCTTTGGAGAAATGGTGATCCAGTCGAAAGGAAGCGATTCGTATCGCGTAGCGTTCGTTTCCACCTGAATCTTGAATTTTTCTTTCTTGAGGAGCCGGACGAGCTTTCGGATATCCTGGAGCAGCGGCTCACCGCCCGTCAGGCAAACCCAGCGAGCGGGAAAACGTTCGCGGAGGCGCTTGACTTTGTCGAGGATTTGCTCAGCGGAATATTCCCGTCCATTCCGCCAGGCTCTTCGTGTGTCACAGAACGGGCATCTCAGGTTGCAACCAGCCAGGCGGATGAAAATGGTCGGATCGCCCTGCCGCAGGCCCTCCCCCTGGAGGGAGGCAAAGACCTCAATAACCCTCAGTGTAGGTGGCTGAGGCATCTTCGGATTCCCAGACCGTCACTTCCTTGACGGGGAAGTGTTTCTTGAGCTCATAGAAAAAGTGCCGGGCCAGGTTTTCGGCCGAAGGGTTGAAGGGGAAGACCTCGTTGAGGAAAGTATGGTCGGGAAGAATCTCGGCCAGCCTGGCCTTGATTCTGGCAAAATCGATGCTGACCCCGGAGGCATCGAGCTCTTCGGTGACAACGACGACCTCCACCTGGAAGGTGTGGCCGTGGACTTTCTCGCACTTGCCCCGGTATTCCTTGAGATAGTGGGCGGCCTGGAACCTGTCTTTGACCCGGAGTTGCCAGCTCAAATCTTTCCTTCCTTTTTCAGCCGGACGAGGAGATGGTCTTCGAGCCCCGCCTCCTGCCAGGCTTTCTGCCGGAGAAGGCAGGCCGAGCACGTCCGGCAGGGAATCTCTTTTCCGTTATAACAGGAAATGGAGTAAGAATAATCGGCCCCAAGGGAGATGCCAACCTGGATGATCTCGGATTTCTTGAGGTGAAGGAAAGGGGCCACGATATTCAGACGGACATTCCCCGCCGCTGCCTTTGTTCCGGTGTTGATGGCTTTCTCCATGACCCGGACAAACTCGGCTCTCGTATCCGGATAATGGGGGGAATCGATGGTGTTGAACCCGCAGATAATGGTGTGGACTTGGTGCACTTCAGCCCAGGCGGCGGCAAGCGACAGGAAAATGCCATTTCGGAAAGGAACGTAGGTGGGCGGGATTGTCTCCTCGATTTCTTCGGGGTGCCTGTATCGAGGAAGAAGGATGGACTTATCAGTCAGGGCCGAGCCGCCGACTTGGCGGAGGTCCATCTTGAGAATCTGATGAGGGAGGCGGAGCCGTCGGGTCAGCAGCCGGCCGCAGAGGAGCTCGATTCTGTGCCGCTGACCATAGTCGAAGCTCAACGCTATCACCCTGGCGTACTTGGCCCTGGCCCAATAAAGGGCAGTGGTGG
This sequence comes from uncultured Eubacteriales bacterium, assembly GCA_964445305.1. Lineage (GTDB taxonomy): Bacteria > Acidobacteriota > Aminicenantia > Aminicenantales > UBA8522 > CAYUKK01. The sequence goes on along the minus strand of CAYUKK010000009.1, from coordinate 13,044 downwards.
AATCGACCCCTCCCGAGAAAAGGACTACGGCTTGTTCGACTTTTGGCATTCTTTACTTTATTTGATATTAAAGAACGCGATGGCTTTTTGCAAGCGGGCGCTTCAAACCCTTTCATAGCGCGTTCAGCTTCAGATGAATGAGGCTATTTATGGAGCGCAGCACGACCTGATTAGCCCGGAGATTAAACTTGAAATAGGAAGCTATGGCAAATACAATGGATTTTCTCGCTGATTTAAGATATTGTGGCGAGCTCCCGAAGGAATGTAGCTTCGATATTTTAAGTAGACCGAAAGCCATGGCTGAGACGAGGAACAAGAATCCAGATGCGGTCGGAGGGCCCGAGGGAATTTTTAAGCTCCTCGACAGAATGGCAAAGGGGAGGGGAATGATTGTTCGCGATGACCAGTTCAGCTTTTCGGAGCTCCTGGACGCAGCGAGGATGTGTCGCCACTGGCGGCAGCGTTTCCACCTCATCGACACGGGAAAGCTCAGCCTTTTTGAGCTCGAATGGCTGGGTGAGGCGGGAACGGATATCTACACTTCCGACGAGGTCAGGCCAAAGGTCGAAGAGCTTGATTTCTTGGCCAGAGCTTGTGCCCGCGGCAAGGCCGTGGTGGCTTTTTTCCATCACGGGAGGACGGAAGAAAAGGCCGGCGAACAGGACTCTCTTCCCTTCCTCGAGGCGCTGGCTCATCGGGGCGTTTATCTTCACCTTTCCAACAGGGAGAAGGAGAGAAGTTTGGGTGGTCTTTCCCGCCTGGCCTCGGCATGCCGGCGCGGTGACGTCTGGCTTGTCTACTACCATCATGGCCCCTTCGCTAAGCAGATTGGCGACCTTATCCGGGAGGGAGCCTGGGTGCACCTTTCCGACAGGAGTCTGAGCTCGGGGGAGGCGTTTCGCTCGCTGGCCGAGACGATAAAAGAGTATTCAGGGAATAAGCCCAGGGTGGTCGTCCACATCGAAGAGGGACTGGCCGCTCAGGCGCTCCTCGACCTTGAAAGGACGGGCGCCTTCCTTCTCTTCAAAACGCCGCCCAGCGATTATCGGTCGATCGTCTCCGCCATCGAGAAGAGGGCAAAAAAGCGGCGGCTCGACTTCCGCGCTTACTACCTTCATACAACCTTCCTGCTCTGAGCCAATGGGGAATGGCCCTCCATCGGGACCGGGCCCAAAATTGCCGGCGTGAACTTCCTGTGTGGCGAAACAGCTTTCGATTATGCCAAATAAGGGCCATTGGCCGACACCCGATGGGTGGCGTGGTTCGGGGACCGACCCCAGCGTTTGACGCCATGGGGAACAGGCGAGGGGTTGGGGTGAGAAAGCCCGTCGAAGCCTGAGCGGGCATGGTTTCTCGAGCGAAGTGAGAGAAGAGCGAAGGCTGAGTCGGAGCGAGTTTCCTCGCTGGGGAAACGAGCGTGCTTCCGAATCCCAACTCCGAGCCTCGGCGGGGGTGAACCGCGATAAGACCCGTCGGGTGATTTTATCGGCAAATAGGGAACTGTCGCGGATTCTTTAAAAATGATAGGGCATCGGATATAATAGCGCTTCTGGAAGGACAAGAGAAGCCGGGGTTTGGGAAACAAGAATGAGATGGAAGCTGAAGAAAGGAAGCTCAGATGGATGGTGAGCGCGGCCGAAGCGCGGCCTGGGAAGCGATTGAACGAATAAGGGAAGCTGAGGAGAGGGCCAGGCTGATCATAGAGGAGGCGCGAGATTCGACTGCGGTCGAGATTCTGAGGCAAGCGGCGGAGGAGGCGAAGAGAATCAAGCAAGAAACGCTCACCCTGGCCAAAAGGGAAGCCGAGGCCCAAAAAAAGGAAATCATCGACAAGGCCATCCGGGAAGCGAAGGAAATCTCTTCATCCGCCGTCGAGGAAGCTGAGGAGCTGAAGCGTCGGGCTGCCGCCAGAATGGAAGAAGCCGTCAAGCAAGTCGCCTTGAAAATAAAGAAATTCCTGGAAGAGGGAGCCTGGTAAAGGATGGCCCTGGCCAAAGTCAAGAAGATCGAGCTCCTTGCCCACGCCACCTGGAGGGCAGAGCTTCTCGCCCTTCTTCAAGAAGCCGGCGTCGTCCAGCTCGAGGAAGCACCGAAGGAGGAAACAGGTCTGCGAGCCATCGAGGCGGATGTCTCCCGGTTTGATTCTCTTCTCCATCGGTTAAAGAGGTGTCTCGACATCCTTTCGGCGGAAGAAAAGAGAAGTCTGGTCGATAGAATTAGCGGATGGAAACCCCTTGTTTCGCTCCAGGAAAGAGAAGAGCTGTTGACCTCCGATTATCTTTCCCTTGTCGATAAAATCGAAAGAATCGAGACGGAGAAGAGTGAAATCCTCTCCCGCATCAAATTCTTGCAGAAGGAAATGGATTTCCTCGAACCCCTATCTCGCCTCGACCTTCCCCTGTCCAGCTTCAGGGGCAATGGGGTGCTCGAAGTTTCCATCGGCACTGTTCCGCTTGACCGGCTGAAGGATTTAGAGCAGCTGGCTAAAACGGAAGCTCTCTGGTATGAGGTCGTTCATAAGGCCAGGAGGGTCGGCTACGTTCTCCTCCTTTATTTGAGGCGAGAAAAAGACCTCATGGAGACAAAGCTCAGGGAAGTGGGGCTTTCTCCCATCTATATGCCTGAGGCCTTGATAGAAAAAGCGGCCAAGGGGAAGCGAGTGGCCGATGTCCTCGACCGGGACGCTCGCGAAATCGAGGCTAATTTAGAAAAAACGAAAGACCTCGAAGAAGAGTTGAAAGAGCTCGCTATCCATCAGGAGAAGCTGGCCAAGATTTACGATGTCCTTTACAATGAGCGAGAAAAAGTGGCCTGTTCACGGCTTCTGGGCAGCACGGAAAAAGTCGTCTACCTCGAGGGTTGGGTGCGGGCGGATGATGTTCCGCGGCTGAAAAAGGTTCTCTCCCCTCACGAAGCTGAATGCGCTCTTTTTGTCCGCGACCCTCTGCCCGATGAAGACTCCCCGGCCATCCTCAAGAACCCCAAGCCCATTCAGCCCTTTGAGGTTGTCACCAAGCTCTACGGTCTTCCCGACCGCCGTTCCCTTGACCCAACCATTCCCTTGGCTCCCTTCTTCTTTATTTTTGTCGGGTTATGTGTGAGTGAGGCTGGCTACGGTCTCGTGGTGGCCCTTCTCAGCCTTCTTTATTTGAAGTTCGGACGGGCCAAAGGCGGTGCCCTTCAGTTTTTCCGGCTTCTTTTCTTTCTCGGCGTGTCCAACATTTTTCTCGGCACCCTGGTGGGCGGGTGGTTTGGCTTTCCGGTGCGGCAATTAGCACTCCTTGACCCCCTCCAAGACCCGCTTTCCTTCCTCGTTCTTTCTCTTGTTCTCGGGTTCGCCCAGGTATGGTTCGGGACGCTCCTCAAGCTCATCATCCAGGTCAAGGAAAGAAAATATGTTCAGGCCATATTTGTCTCAGGAGGCTGGTTGGTTTTGCTGCCGGCGCTTGTCGCTTATTTTCTAACCAGGAACGCTGGGTGGGGAGTGGTTGCGCTGGCCGGGGCGACAGGAATTGTCCTATTTTCCTCCCCCAGGCGAAACCCCCTCGCGCGCCTTTTTGGCGGCCTCTACAGCCTGTACGATATTTCCAAATACTTGGGAGATGTTCTCTCTTATTCGAGGCTACTGGCCCTCGGGTTAGCCACAGGGGTCATTGCCATGGTGGTCAACACCCTCGCTCGCACCGCGCTCGGGATCCCCTGGGTCGGCTGGGCTGCCGCGGCCGTGATTTTTGTCGGCGGACATCTCTTCAACCTGGCCATCAGTTTCCTGGGCGGTTTCGTCCATTCGATGCGACTTCAGTTCGTGGAGTTTTTTACCAAGTTTTTTCAGGCCGGGGGAAGACCATTCCGGCCTTTCAAGCTGGAAAGTAAGTATGCGGAGTTCATTTCAACATAAAGAGTTGCAGCAAAGAGAAGGAGGCAAGTGATATGGATTTGGGATTGACATTGGCGATCGCAGGTGGAGCCCTGGCTGTTGTCCTGGGAGGAATTGGGTCAGCCATCGGTGTCGGTCTGGCCGGCCAGGCGGCTTCCGGAGTGATGAGTGAGGACCCGGAGAAATTCGGCAGCCTTCTCCTCCTGGTCGCTCTTCCCGGAACTCAGGGAATTTACGGCTTCTTAAGCGCCTTTCTTGTTATCCTCAAGCTCGGCCTGACGACGGGCACTCTGGCCAAGCTCTCCCTCTACCAGGGCTGGCAGATCCTGGTGGCGTGCCTGCCCGTTGCTTTCGCGGGTCTCGTCTCGGGAATCCACCAGGGCAGAGTTTGTGCGGCGGGGGTTTATATGGTGGCCAAACAGCCGAAGGATTTGACCAAACCTCTCGTTCTGGGGGCGCTCGTCGAGACTTACGCCGTGCTCGGCCTTCTGATCACCATTCTCCTCCTCAACGGCATCAAGGTCTGAAGGAAAGGAAAGAGCGGCAAGGAGCATGAGCTTAGAGAAGATTGTCGAGAGAATCATCGCTGACGCGAGGGCACAAGCGGAGGCGATTATCGAGGAAAGCCGACAGAGGGCCGAGGCGATGAAGAGCAAAGCTCGCGAGGAGGCTCTGGAGCTTGCGGCTCGCTACCGCCAGGAGGTTGAACGGGAGGCCAGGCTCGAGGCCAGCCGCATTGTCACCCAGGCCCGGCTGGAGAAAAAGCTCAGGCTTCTCCGGCAAAGAAAGGACCTCCTCGAGGAAGTCTTGAAACGAGCGCTCGCCGACCAGGCCGTGCAGGAAAAGATGCTCACCAAGAAAGTCATCCTCAAGCAGGGCGAACGGGAGGAAGCCGTGGACAGGGAAAGGCTCTTCGAAGAACTCCGGTCTAAGCTCGAGTACGACATCGTCGAGGCACTCAAGCTATGAGTTCGGCAAAAAGACTCGCTTATGCCTATGCTGTCGGCCGCGTCCGAGCTCTCGAAAAATACCTCGTGCCCGAGGCGATTTTTCGGGAAGCCACGGAAGCTGATGATTTTCGGTCCGCCCTCAAGCTTGTCTACGACGCAGGGGCCTATCCCGAGGACCTAATCAGGGTGGGAAGTTCGGCCGACCTCGACGCGCTCCTCCAACGAGAAGAAGAGAAGTTGAAGCATCTCCTCGAAGAAATCCTCGTCGAAAGGGACCTTCTTGAGGCATGGTCCCTCGAAGCAAAGCCAGACAAGGCTTTAGCTTTATCTTCTCGGGCCGGCTACCCTTTTATCAATGATTATTTCCGGCAGCGGATCGACCTGGCCAATGTGAAGATCTTCTTTCGGGCCAAATACATGGAGTTTTCCCTCGACAAACTTGAAAGGGCATTGCTTTTTGGCGGCGGGATTGCCCAGCGCACGTTTCTCGAGGCTTATCCATTGCCGTGGTCAGAAGCGGCGGAAAGGTTCCGCGCCACTCCATACGGAGAGCTCTGGGCCCAGACAGTTGAAGACATCAAAGAGAGGGAAACGTTCGTCGGTCTTGAACGCCGGAGCGAGGATTTTCTCATGGCCTACCTCCGCCGCGCCAAGTATATCACTTTTGGCCCGGAGCCAGTCTTCTCCTATGGTCTGGCCAAGAAAAAAGAGATCGGTTTGATCCGCTTCCTGGGCGTGGGCAAAATGCTCCACATTCCGGTTGAGATGCTCAAAGGAAGGATAAGTGCCACCTATGTTTGATCTCGGAAAAGTTGCTGCGGTCGGGGATGAAGATTTGCTTTTTGGACTGAGGGCTCTCGGAATCAAAGTTTTTTCTCTCCGAGACCCTGCCGAGGCTGGCCAGCTCCTGGCCATCCTGGAAAGACAAAAAATCGCGCTCTGCCTGGTTCATCAAGATTGGCTCGAGGTTATGAGCGAAGAGAAGAAAACGGCCATCCAGAAACCCGGGCCTGTCCTCGTCGGGTTTGCGGATTACCGAACGGTGGCCGAGACGATAGAGAGATTGGTCAGAGAAATGGCCGTCAAAGCAACGGGTTCTGATGTCCTGCTCAAGAGAAAGGGCAAAGATGAGTCAGCCTAAGATTATCCGTGTGGCCGGCCCCCTGGTTGTGGCCTCGGGGTGTCTTGGAGCCAAGATGTACGACATGGTCAAAATCGGAGAGCTGGGTTTAATCGGCGAAATCATCGAGCTTCGCGAGGACCTGGCTTTTATCCAGGTCTACGAAGATACGACCGGCATCGGTCCCGAAGAGCCAGTCGCTTTGACTGGGCGACCGCTCAGCGTTGAGCTCGGTCCGGGCCTCATTGGCTCCATCTATGATGGTATCCAGAGACCGCTCGACGTCATCCGGGCTCGCGAAGGCGACTTTGTCACCCGCGGCATCCAAGTTCCGCCGCTCGACCGAGCGCGGGAGTGGGAATTCAAGCCTTGGCGCCGGAAAGGAGAAACGGTCGCAGCCGGTGACATCCTCGGCGAAGTCGAGGAGACGCCCCTGGTCAGGCATAAAATCATGGTTCCGGAGGGAGTCACGGGCCGGATCCAGGAAATAAGGAAAGGGAAATGGAGGGTCGAGGATGTCATCGCCAGGCTGGAGACTGGGGCTGGGGTGATGGAAATCCGGATGTTTCAGACATGGTCCATCCGGAGACAACGCAGCGTCAAGCGACGGCTGATGCCCGACGAGCCGTTGACGACGGGTCAGCGCGTACTCGACACGCTATTTCCCCTGGCTAAAGGTGGCACGGCCTGCGTCCCGGGACCGTTCGGAAGCGGCAAGACCGTCGTCCAGCACCAGCTGGCCAAATGGTCGGACGCCCAGATTATCGTCTTTGTCGCCTGCGGCGAACGGGGAAACGAAGTCGCCGATTTGCTGCTCAGCTTTCCCGAGCTTAAAGACCCGCGAACGGGCCGGCCGCTCCTCGAGCGCACGGTCATCATTGCCAACACGTCGAACATGCCGGTCGCAGCCCGAGAAGCTTCCATCTACACGGGCATGACTATCGCCGAATACTTCCGCGACATGGGCTACTCAGTAGCTTTGATGGCCGATTCGTCAAGTCGGTGGGCCGAGGCGCTGCGCGAAATCTCAGGCCGGATGGAGGAAATGCCAGGGGAGGAGGGCTATCCCGCTTACCTGGCCAGTCGCATCGCTGAGTTCTACGAGCGCGCCGGCAAGGTCATCTGCCTTGGTTCCGATGAGCGGCCTGCCGCGTTGAGCGTCATCGGTGCTGTTTCTCCACCCGGCGGCGATTTATCCGACCCGGTGGTTCAGGCGACGCTCAAAGTGGTCAAGGTTTTTTGGGCTCTCGATGACCGGCTGGCCAACATGCGGCACTTTCCGGCTATCAACTGGCTCTTGAGCTACTCTCTCTACGCCGAGAACATCAAAGCCTTCTTCAAGAACCAGGTGGCGGAGGACTTTCCCGAGCTGCGCCAGGAGGCGCTCCTCCTCCTCGAGGAGGAGGCAGAGCTCAAGGAAATTGCCAGGCTCGTTGGCGTGGAATCCTTGTCGCCCAAGGAGAGGCTTGTCCTCGAATCGGCCCGGTCAATTCGGGAAGACTTTCTCCATCAGAATGCTTTCCATCCTCAGGATACCTACGCTTCTTTAAGAAAGCAGTACCTCATGCTCCGCGCCATCCTCCATTTCCATCATCAGGGGTTGAGCGCTCTGGAAGAGGGGAGGAGGCTGGAGAGTGTCCTGGGCCTCGAGGTCAGGGAAAGGATCGCTCAGATGAAATACCTACCCGAAGAAGAGGCGGGCCTCCTCGAGGTCTATCTCGAAATTGATCAAGCTTTCAAGAGCCTCAAAGAAAGCCAGGCGTGAGGATTTCCCATGTACAAAGAATACCTAACCGTCTCCAACATCGTGGGACCTCTCGTCATCGTCGAAAAAATCGAGAATGTCAAGTACGGGGAGCTTGTCGAAGTCGAAGCCGCCGCTGGTTTCATCCGGCGGGGCACCGTTCTCGATGTGTCTACAGAGAGGGCCATCGTCCAGGTTTTTGAGGGCACGGTCGGGTTGGATGTGGAGAAGTCCAGGGTGAGGTTTCTGGGCCGCTCCCAGACGCTGGGCGTTTCCGAAGAAATCATCGGCCGCGTTTTTGACGGCTCGGGACGGCCCAAGGATGGCGGGCCGCAAATCATTGCCCGGAAACAGCTGCCCATCAGCGGAAGCCCCATTAACCCCGACGCCCGCGACTATCCTTCCGAGTTTATCGAGACGGGCATCTCCTCCATCGATGGGATGAACCCGCTCGTTCGCGGGCAAAAGCTCCCTCTCTTTTCGGGCAGCGGCCTCCCCCATGCCCGGCTGGCCGCCCAGATTGCCCGACAGGCCCGGGTGCTAAGAAAGGAGGAGAAGTTTGCTGTCGTCTTCGGCGCCATGGGTATCACCTTCGAGGAAGCCAATTTCTTCATCGAGGATTTCCGGAGTACGGGAGCTCTGGAGAGGGCGGTTCTCTTCCTCAACCTGGCCAACGAGCCGCCGATTGAGCGTATCGCCACTCCCCGACTGGCCCTCACCTGCGCCGAATACCTGGCTTTCGAGCTGGACATGCATGTCCTGGTCATCCTGGTGGACATGACTTTTTACGCTGAAGCTCTGCGCGAGATTTCGGCGGCGCGGAAGGAGATCCCGGGCCGCCGCGGCTATCCCGGCTATCTCTACACCGACCTCGCCTCCATGTACGAGCGGGCCGGGAGGATCAAGGGCAAGACGGGCTCTATTACGCTCATCCCCATCCTGACGATGCCCGAGGACGATAAGACGCATCCTATCGCCGACCTTACGGGCTATATCACTGAGGGGCAAATCATGCTCAGTCGCGAGCTCCACCGCAAAGGTATCTACCCGCCCATTGACGTCCTCCCGAGCCTCTCCCGGCTCAAGGACAAAGGAATTGGGGAGGGCAAAACGCGGGAGGACCATGCCGATGTTCTCAACCAGATTTTCGCCTGCTATGCCCGCGGCAAAGAAGCCCGGGAGCTGGCGTTGATTTTGGGCGAAGCCTCTTTGAGTGACATGGATAAGCTTTATCTTGAGTTCGCTGACCTTTTCGAGACGCAATTCGTCCGACAGAGCGAGTTCACGGCCCGGAGAATCATCGACACACTCGAGTTGGGCTGGCGGTTGCTCCGCTTGCTTCCCCGCTCGGAACTGAAGCGCATCCGCCCGGAATACCTTGACAAATATTATTGATGGGGGAGGGACCAATTTAACCATGCGGCTCACCGTCAACCCGAACCGGATGGAGCTGCTGCGCCTGCGCCGGCGGTTGGTCCTGGCCCAGCGCGGGCATAAACTTCTTAAGGACAAACTCGAAGAGCTGATGCGCCAGTTCCTGGAAGTCATCCGCCAGCTCTCGGAAATCGAGGCGAGGGTCAGGGTAAAACTCAAGAAGATTCTGCTTTCTTTTGCTTTAGCCCGGACGAAAACCTCCCTGACCGAGCTGAAAGAGCTCGTCCCGGAAGGAGGTCTCGACCTTCGCCTGGACAGAGAGCGCATTCTCAACCTGTCCATTCCCCGCTTTACTATCGAGAGGCTCGAAGTTTCTGATTATAGCCTCATCGAAACGGAAGCGGAGCTGGATATAGGGATCAAGAAGACGAGGGAAATCCTTCCCGATTTGCTCGAGCTGGCCAGGCTCTGGGAAGCGGCGGCAAAACTGTCCTCGGAGATTGAAATAACCCGCCGCCGCGTCAACGCTCTCGAATACATCCTCATCCCCAACATTAAGGAGACGATTGCCTACATCGCCTCGCGTCTTGAAGAGATGGAACGTTCCTATCAAGTCCAGTTGATGAGGGTCAAGGAGATTGTCCGCGGCCACTAATGGCTTGGCGGAGAAGCCGGAATCAAGCCAGGCTCGTCCTGAGCTCTTCGAGCCGGCGGGTGACTGGAAGTCCGTTACGGCAGACAGCGCGGCAGGACTGGCAAGAACGACAGGCCTCCATTCCTCGACCGGCGGTTATTCCTTCGAGAGTCTCGCCGGCCAGGCCGCGGTTGCGGTAGCAGGTGAGGTACATGTGGGCGCGCATCAGGGAGGGGATATCAACAGCCTTCGGACAGGTGGCGACGCACTGGGAGCACTGGACACAGTAGGCGAGGGTTAACCTTACCTGTCGGTCCCGAAGGAATGTTTCTTCTTCTTTGGTATAGGCAAGGTCAAAAGCAACCTTCCAGTCCGCCTCCAGCTGGTCGAATGTCGTGCAGCCAGGGATAGCCGTGGTAATGAAGTCGTGGCGGAGAACCCACTTGAGGAGGGCAGAATGAAGAATCTGGCCTTCGTAATAACGCTGTTGCGAGCGAGGCAGAGAATCACGGTACCAGTACTGGCTGCACTGCGTTTTCATGGCGATAAGACCGATGCCAGCCTTCCTTGCATTCTCGAAACTGGCGAGGATTTTCTTATCCTCGGCCAGGGCATAGTTGAAGGAAGTGAGGATGACGTCGTAAAACTTGAGCCGGCAAGCCTCCTCGATGCAGGCAGCCATGTTGGCATGGGTGGAGAATCCGACGAAGCGCGCTTTCTTCTGCTCCTTGAGTACAGTCAGGGCTTCGACGAGGCCAGAGTGGCTCACTTCGTCGGCAGACTTGACGTCGTGGGCGTAGAGGATATCCACATAATCAGACTGGAGGCGCCTCAGGCTTTCCTCGGCCGCCTTGATGAATTCCTCTTTGATTTGCGGTGAGGATTTTCCCCTTCTCTGGGAAGGGACCATAGCCTTCGTGGCAATGATGACCTTTTCCCTGGCGCCAAGCTCCCGCAGGACCCGGCCGACCATCTCCTCGTTCCTTCCCCGTTGATAGCTATGGGCAGTGTCGAAGTGGCGGATGCCGAGCTCGAACGCTTTTCTTATGAGGTCCGGGCTATCCGCGTTCATGACGCCGAGGCTGACGACAGGCAGGCTGAGCCCTGTTTTGCCCAGTTCACGATGGATGGGGGTAAGTCCGGGCAGGCTTTGAGGCTCCATCGCCGTCCTGCCTCGGATGTTGGAGCTTGACCCTAAAAGAGTGAAGGCAGCCAGGTTGGAGAGACTCTGGCTGAAGAATTCTCGTCGGCTGATTGTTTGTTTTTTCAACTTCATGTCCTCCTTATACCCGGAGTGGAGAAAATTTTCAAGGCATCTCTTGCTTTCCAAATTTGGTGATAGAGAATTATCATCAAGCGAAAGTGCTTGATCTTGTAACAAATTATCACGATAGCGAGCGCACCCGAGGGGTGGCGTGATTCGCAGGACCGACCTGACCCGAGACGCTGACCGTTGTTCCCCTCCGGCCTGCTCGAAAGACGCCCACCTTTTCTCAGGCCCCCTTTGATTGTTCAAAGGGGGTAGGGGGATTTAATGGCTAAGAAAGAATTCCTGGAGGCGTCTTTCGTGGAGAGGGGTAGGGGTGCTTAATATATAAAAAACAAAGCTTTCGATAGCGTCTCGTAACGCCGACCCGAGTGTTTGATGCCATGGGAAACAGGCGAGGGGCTTGGGTGAGGAAGCCCGTCGAAGCCTGAGGGGGCAAGGTTTCTCGAGCCAAGCGAGAGAAGAGCGAGGGCTGAGTCGGAGCGAGTTTCCTCGCTGGGGAAACGAGCGGGCTTCGCAATCCCAGCGCCGAGCCTGGCCGGGGGTGAACCACACAGGACCCGTCGGGTGCTTTGATCGGCAGTTTCGGGGCCAAGGAAGCCATTGTCATGCGGGAGGAAAGAAGCTATAATGTCGGCTCATTGTGAGTCGGAGCGATGATATCAACTCCCGACCCTTTCCTTGGGTAGGGCAAAAAATGAGACGATTGGCTTCCTTATTTTTCGGCCTCATTGGGCTTGTTTGGGCTTCTCTTCTTTTCTTTGGCCTCCATCCCCAGTCATCGGTCAAGGCGGGCGATGAAGCTCTGGGCACCCGCCGGTATGAGGATTTCCAGACGCCGAAGTTCTGCGGCACCTCCTGCCACACCGATTTCTTCGAGCAATGGAAGCAGGCGATGATGTCCCAGGCTTACACCCACCACTGGGATGAAATCGAGTACTTCAAGCTGGCCGTTCCGCATGCCGAGAAGGATTCCATGGTCGCTGGTGTCAAAGCAGGCTGCAATGGCTGCCACGCCCCGCTTGCCTTCCTGGCTGGCGATGTTCCCCCTCCCCCTCCCTCGGCTCAGAGCCGAGCCAACGAATCCGTCTCCTGCGACCTCTGCCACTCCATCACCGGGTTTTCAGGCGATACGCCATTCAACTACAACTGGGTTGTCGAACCAGGGAAAACGAAATACGGTCCGCGCGAGGGCAAGAACTCTCCCGAGCACAGCCTGAAGAAATCGGCGTTTCTGGGTACAGCGGAGTTTTGCGGAACGTGCCATAATGAAAAAAGCCCCTACGGCGTCTGGGTGAAATCTACCCAGCTCGAGTGGAAAGAGGGGCCCTACGCCCGGGAAGGCGTGAAATGCCACGATTGCCACATGACCTATGCCGAGGGAAAGACGGCCGCCATGGGAAACATCTACCCGGATGCCCGTCAGCACCTCTTCCATGGCGCCCATGACCCCGGCAAAATCAAAGGGACCGTAGAGCTCCGCATCCATCCCGATGTTCGGGAGGCCGAGCCCGGCGAGAGAGTGAAGTTCACCATCGCCCTTTTCAACCAGAAGACCGGCCACAAGTTTCCGACCGGTTCGGTGGAGGACCGCATCGTCTGGATGCATGTCGAGGCGGTGGATGCCAGGGGAAAAACCTATCATCTTCCCGTGGATAAAAAAGGGTTTGCGGGCGAGGAGTATACCATCGCCGCCGATGTTTCCGCCTACCAGGACATGGGCATAGCCCTCGGCGACGCTAGCTTCGGCGGCGTCCAGAGGGATGGCGTTCCGGTCGGCGACCGCATCTTCCGCATGGCTTACTTCGACCCTCAGGGACGGATGACCATCCAGCAATGGAACACCAAATCTCTGGGCACGGATTATCGTATCGGTCCCCGGGAAACCAAGATGGAAACCTGCACCTTCACCCTGCCTTACGACATCGCTCCCGGAGTACTCAAGGTCACAGCTGTTCTCTATTACCAGAAATTGGTCAAGCCCGTGGCGGATTTCCTGGGAGTGCCGGAGGAGGAATCCGAAATCATCAAGGTTAACGAACATTCGACAACCATCACCGTGCTCGAGTGAGGTGAAC
>CAYUKK010000008.1:0-8661 GCA_964445305.1 uncultured Eubacteriales bacterium | reverse complement strand
TCCTCGAGCTTTTCCTTCACTTTTGCCACGGACGGTTCGATAAGCCCGAAAGCTCTTTGGACCAACAGAGGTGTCCTCCTTTTTGGTCAGACAGATGGCAAAACGAGCGCCGAATCCCTCCAAGGCCTGACCCGGCTTGACTGGAAGCATACCGAGGGCTTCTTCTCTTTTTATGAGTTCCAGGCCAGCCGGGACCGTTTCAAGAATCAGAGCTATCGCCTTCTCCCGGCTCTTGGCGTCGGCTACAAGATTTTGAGCGCTGAGCATGTCACGTTGGCCGTGGATGGGGGGTATTCCCAGGTCGTGATTCGCTATTACGATTCTGGTCTGACCGATTCTTTCGCCAGTCTGAAGCTCGGCCAGCTTTTTTGGTGGCGAATTTCGGAGGCGACTGAATTCACCCATGCGCTGGAGATCAACTCTGACGTCAACAGCCTGGCTAATTTTTTCCTGCGGTGGGAAGCGAACCTGTTAACGGCGCTGGCTAAAAACTGGTCGGTCAAGCTCACTTTCATCGACCGGTTTGATAACGAACCGGTGGGCGAGGGAATCCGAAAAAACGATATCACCTTCATCACCGGTATCTCGAAGAAATTTTAGGTCGAGATGGGAAAGCATTTCCCGATTGTTTTCGAATGGAGTCGAAAGGAGGAAATTCGAAGATGAAAAAGGTTGCCGCAGGATTGCTGAGCGTTTTGTTGAGTTTGGTGAGCATTGAGCTGGCCGGGGCGCAGAAAGTCAGGATAGTCGATGGCGTCACCGTCGTTTCCAACGGAAAAAAGCCCACCCCGCCGCCCCGCCAACCGGCTGCCTACGCGCTTATCGAGGAGGTCGCCCTTGGGCTCTCGGACAATCCTGATGAGGCTTTTTCGGAAGTGGGGACGCTGGTCGTTGATCGAGCGGATAACATCTTCGTCCTCGATTCCAAGGACAAGAAGATAAAAATTTTCAATAGCCAGGGAAAGTTTGAGCGTGCCATCGGCAAACCTGGCCAGGGACCAGGCGAGGTGGAAATGCCGACGGGCATCCAGCTCACGAGCGCTGGTGAGCTCCTTGTTGAGGACGCCCTGACGAGGCGGCTTTCCTTTTTTAAGCCCTCGGGAGAATTCCTCAGGCATGTTTCCTTCGCCGAAAAAACGGCGCTCGTCAACCTGGCTCTCGATTCCCGGGGGAACTTTCTCGGTCGAGAAATGGGCTTTTCCGGGAACATGATGTTCTTTGAAGTGAAGAAATACGACTCCCAGCTCAAGCCACTTTTCACCCTCGATAAAATTGAGTTCCCTGTGCCTCTGCCCGGCAGCGGGACGAAGATCAACCCCCTCGACCTCATTTCCGTTTATCAATTTGACGGCGCGGGCAACATTTACTACGGTCGGAATGTCAGCTATGAGATCAAAGTCTTCAACCCCGACGGAAAGCACATCCGCTCCGTCCAGAAGGAGTATGACCGCGTTAAAATTACCCAGGCGGATATCGATGAAATCATCGAAAGGGTGGGTAGCGCAGCCATGGCCGGAGTGGATTGGAAGGAGATGTTCGAATTCCCCGATTATTTTCCGCCTTTCCAGTTCTTTGTCCTTGACGAGAAGGGCAGGATGATGGTGCGGACATTCAAGAAGGGAAAAGCCAAAGATGAGTATGAAATCGACGTTTTCGATGCCGACGGCAGGTTCGTTGCTCAAGTGGTGACGAAGGCGGATATAAGAGTCTGGAAGGGAGAGAAGGTTTACGGGATCGAGGAAACGGGGGAGGGCCTCCGCGTTGTCAAGCGGTACAGGCTTGCCGCAAAGTCGATTCCTTAGTTGGTCGAGTCGAGTCGGCATTCTCTTTTCTGAGAAGCCAGGATTGTTGCCATAGTTGGCGAAAGTAGCCCGTATCTTTTGGGGGGCGCGAATTCGTTGACTTTGAGGTTGGCGAAAGCATATACTTCGAGACCGTGGAGGCTGCGCTGGTAAGCGCGAAGAATTGGTCATCTGGACACAAAGCCTATAGCGTCAGACGGTCCCCAAGCTATGTCCAGTTTTTCTTTGTGGGCGTGGCGCTCATTCCTCTCATCATCCTCATTCTTGAGGTGAGCCGCTACGCCGTCGACATTCCTTTCTGGGACCAGTGGAATTTTGTCCCGCTTCTGGGCAAGGCTTTCGACGGCCAACTCAGGGCATCGGACCTCTGGGCGCAGCATAACGAGCACCGGTTGCTCTTCCCCCGGCTCATCATGCTCGGGCTGGCCAAGCTCAGCGGATACAACATCTGTTTTGAGCTCGGTGCCAACATCCTTTTGGCCACGGGAATCCTCATTCTAATCATTTGGCAATTCTTCAGGTCAGCTAAAGCTCTGAACCTTAAAAGTGCGCCCTGGATTTTGCCCATTTTCTCGCTCCTCGTTTATTCGCTCAACCAGGGAGAGAACTGGCTCTGGGGATGGCAGATCCAGATTTTCCTGAATGTTGTGGCGGTTGTGGGGGGATGCCTTCTCCTGGGCAATCTGAGCGAAAGGCTTAGCTGGTCAAGGTTGGGTGGCGCCATGATGACTGGGCTTGGAGCCGTCTATTCCTTTGCCAACGGGCTTATCTTCTGGGCTCTCGGGCTGGTAGCATTACTCATTCTTCAGTTTAAAACGCGCAAAGAAAAGGGTACGGCACTTGTCGTCTGGTCTTTGGTGATGGCGAGCGTTTTTCTTTCTTATTTTTACAGATTCCATTTCGACTCCCCATCGGGGGAGCCTTGGGCTTATTTTCTCAAGCATCCGGCGCAGTACACGCGCTATGTTCTCCAATACTTGGGAGCGGCGATCATTAATTACGAAGAGTACGCTTTCCTTTTTGGCCTGGGCGGCCTGCTCTTTTTCGGTGGGATGTCGGCCTTATTGTGGCGGCGGCGAGGGGGGCTCTTTCGACCAATCTTGCCCTTTTTCTTTCTTGGTCTCTACGCCGTGGGGTGCGCCATGCTCACTGGCAGTGGCCGAGTTGGGTTTGGCACGGTCCAGGCTATGAGCTATCGCTATGTGACGTTTTCAAGCCTGCTGTGGGTAGCGAACTTTGTCTATTTTTTGGTGCTTTTGGAGCTCACCCCAAAAATGTTGAAAAAGCGGATGGCCCGAGTTAGCAGTCGGGCCCTGATTCTCTTTTTGGTCTTTCTTCTTCTCCTGGGTGCTATCCGAACCTCGTATCGTGTCGGCCATCGGGTCTTTGTCTCTCATCATCGCCGTCTCGCTCCAGTCTATTTTGAATTCCGTCGGAACCCAACGCCGGGTGACGAGCTTTTGTTTCGGCTTTATGTTGACGCCGACTATGTCCGCCAAGGGATAAACATCCTCAAGAAACATGGATTGTCCGTTTTCAGGAAGCCCTGGCCGAGAGTCCCATCTGGAGGGGGGGATTATTCTGCTTTTTTGCCCTAAAAAATGCGGCTTTAAGCGCCAAAAATGGGGCCAAAATGGACGTAATTTGCTTATTTGATTAATGTTACCGTGGTCCGACCCCACTTGTGTTATTGGGGGGGATTTGGTATATTGCCAAGCTCTGCCATGCCCAGGATTGCTGATTACGGGGAACTCAGCGAGCGTGATTATCTCGACATGGGGTTTCGGTCGGGCCTCGAAATCCACCAGCAGCTTCTGACGAAAAAGAAGCTTTTTTGCCGCTGTCCCGCCGGTGATTACTACGAGGAATATCACGCTGAAGTCCTCCGCCACATGCGACCCACCCTCTCCGAGCTCGGCGAATACGACGGGACAGCGCTCATGGAGTTTAAAACGCGCAAGGAAATCGTTTATCAGCTCCACCGGGCAAACGTCTGCACCTACGAAATGGACGATACCCCGCCCTTCGAGCTCAATGAGGAGGCGCTCGAGATAGCTCTTGAAGTCGCCCTCCTCCTCAACTGCCACATCGTCGGCGAACTCCATATCTCCCGCAAGCAGTACCTTGACGGCAGCATCCCGGCTGGCTTCCAGCGAACGACTATCCTCGGCACCGACGGCTGGGTCCCCTATAAAGGGAGGAAAATCAACATCCGGCAGCTTGGCCTGGAGGAAGACGCCTGCCGGGAGGTGAGCGACCGGGGACACCGCAGAACCTACAAAACCGATCGGTTAAGTATTCCTTTAATCGAAACGGTGACCTATCCGGACATGCGAGCGCCGTGGGAAGTGGCCGAGGTGGCCGACCTTCTCCGGGAACTGGCTCGGGTGACGGGCAAGGTGAGGACGGGTATCGGCCGGGCCCGCCAGGATGTCAACGTCAGTGTCGAGGGCGGAACAAGAGTCGAAATCAAGGGTGTCCACCGGATTCCCTACATCCCCCGGTTGACCCATTTCGAGGCGCTGCGCCAAATGAACCTCCTCGAGCTCCGCGATGAGCTGCATAAGAGAGGCATCCGCCGCCACAACCTCGAGTCCCGGACGGCTGACGTGACGGCTCGCCTGAAAAGCACAGGCTTTCCGCCCATCCGCCGGGCTCAGGAGAGGGGATGGCGGGTGATGGCCGTCGGGCTCGTCGATTTCCATGGCTTTCTCACCTTCCCCCTCCAGCCAGGAAGAGATTTGGCGAGCGAAATCTCGGATCGGGTTCGCGTCATCGCCTGCCTGGATGAACTCCCCAACATCGTCCATAGCGAGATGAGCGACAGCCCGCTTTCCGCTTCCGAATGGCGCGAGGTCAAAGCCGCACTCGACCTCAAGAAGGACGATGTCGCTGTCCTCGTCTGGGGTGACGCGAGGGATACTCAGACCGCCGTTGGCGAGATCATCATCAGGGCGGGCGAAGCGGCGGAAGGAGTGCCCAGCGAAACGCGGCAGGCCTTTCCCTCGGGCATCAATGGCTTTGAAAGAATCCTTCCCGGGCCCGACAGAATGTATCCGGACACGGACATGCCTCCCGTCCCCCTGGCTGAGGAGCGGATTGAAGCCGCCCGGCGCCGCCTTCCTCTTCGGCCTTGGGAAAGGCGGGAATTCTACCGGCAACTGGGGCTTCCAGAGGAAATGGTCAAAAACCTCGTCACCGACCGAAAAGCCAGCCTCTTCGAGGGCGCTGTCCGCACGTTGAAGATCAGCCCTGTTCTTGTCGGCATCGTCCTCGGCCAGATGTTGAAAAGCCTGGAGAGGAAAGGATTCCCCGTTTCCCGGCTTAGCGACGAAGCGCTTTTTGATTTGCTCTGCCGCCACAGCCAGGGTCAGTTTGCCCGGGAAGGTTTTCCCGTGCTCCTGAAAATGATGTCGCTCGACAACAAGACTCCCCATCAGGCGCTCGAGGAGCTGGGCATTTTTCGCCTGGAAGAGAAAGAGGTCCGCGAGATTGTCGCCAACACGCTCCACATCCACGGCAACCTCAACCCTCGCCACCCGGAGAAGAAGTTCCGTTACTTCATGGGCGTGTTGATGGCCAGCCTGCGCGGCAGAGTGCCCGGCACCCAGGTCGCTTCGATCTTGCGGCAGGCGATGGGCCTAAAATAAAGGACACGTGCGATGAGCGAGATTATGAAAAGCGACATCTATAAAGGCTATCGGGGCGAAGCCCTTTCCCTCCTCAAAGCCCAGGGCGTTCGCGTCTGGAGCGATGTGGAGGTTCAGACGAAGCGGGGCATTTTCAAGGGGATTATCCTTCCTCGCTCGGAGACGGCGGATGACAAACACATCGTTCTCAAGCTCCGCAACGGCTACAATGTCGGCATCACGGTGTCGACGGTTACGGAAATCAAGGAAATCGGCTATAAGGAGGCCCACTACAAGATTCCCGAGAAGGAATTTCCCTACGACCCCGCCAAGCCCCGCGTCAAGCTATTTGGCACCGGGGGCACGATCGCCAGCCGCCTGGATTACCGGACGGGAGCGGTCATCCCCGCCTTCACACCTGGGGAGCTTTACGGCTCCGTTCCCGAGCTGGCCGACATTTGCAACCTGGAGACGGAGAAACTCTACGGCGTATTCAGCGAAAACATGGGGCCAGAGCAATGGATTGGCACGGCCAAGGCCATCGGTCGGGAGGTTAAAAAGGGTGTCCAGGGCATCGTCATCGGCCACGGCACGGACACGATGCACCATACAGCCGCCATCCTGTCCTTCATGGTCCAGGACTCGCCCGTGCCCATCGTCATGGTCGGGTCCCAGCGTTCGAGCGACCGGCCATCCTCAGACGCTGCCCTCAACCTCATCAACGCCACCAAAACAGCTGCCGAAAGCGACATCGCTGAAATCATGGTCTGCATGTTCGGCCCGACGAGCGACCAGTACGACCTCCTCCACCGCGGCACCCGCGTTCGCAAGATGCACTCCTCCTACCGCTCGACCTTCCGGACGATTGGCGATATCCCCCTGGCCATGGTCAGCCGGGATTGGATCATTCCCCTCCGCGACGACTACAAGCGCCGCCGCAACGACCGGCATGTTAAAATCAACACCGCCTTCGAAGAAAAAGTTTCCATCGTTTACTATTACCCCAACATGAAGCCCGACATCATCGAATCCCTCATCGACAACGGCTATCGCGGTATCGTCATTGCCGGGACTGGCCTCGGCCATGTCAACAAGCCCCTTTACCCGGCCCTCCGGCGGGCACACGACAAGGGAATCGCCATGTACATGACTGTCCAGACTCTGTGGGGCTATGTCCAGATGTATGTCTACGACACGGGTCGGGACATCATGGAGCTCGGTGTCGTCCCCGCGGCCAACATGCTCCCTGAAGTCGCCTACGTCAAGCTCGGCTGGGCGCTCGGCCAGACAAACGACCTTGACAAGGTCAAGGAAATCATGCTCACGCCCATTGCCGGGGAAATCACCGAGCGGGAGCCCCATAACGGCTATCTCATCTTCCAGGGGGGTATCCCTGAAGTGGAGAGGTTCGTCTCGAGCTACTGGAAGTAAGAATCCAAAATGGGTGCCGGCACACGCCGCTGGCTGCGGCTTCTTCAGTCCATCTTTTATGCCGCTTTCATTCTCTTCTGGTTCAAGGACAATTTTGTCCCCCTGAGGGGCATCAGATTAAGCTACTGGATTGCTCTTTTCCCGTTTTTGGCGCTTACCGGGCTGCGCCTTTATGGGTCGTGGAAAAAGAGAAGTCGTGAGCAGAGAAGGTTCAGGGTGAGGTTGTCTCGCGAAACGGGTGCCCTCAGTTTTCTTCTTCTCGCTGCCATCCTTTTCCGGCTTCCCTTCCTCCTTCATCCGGCGGGGTTGATGACGAGCGACGATGCCGTCACGGCCTTGATGGGCAAGCACATCGCCGAGGGCAGAGTGCCTCCCGTGTGTTTCTACGGCCAGCTTTACATGGGCTCCCTTTCCAGTCACTTCTTCGCCCTGGCTTTCAAGCTTTTTGGCTACTCGATGGGTGTTCTTAAAGGCGCGACCCTTCTTTTTTTTCTCGCCTTCATGGTCGTCCAGTTCTTGTGTCTGAGAGAAATCTTCTCCTTTGGCTTTGCCGTGGCCATAACTTTTTTCTACAGTTTACCCATACCCCAGCTCGTCATCGCCAGCCTCGATAACACATCGGCCTACCCTCTCGTCCTCCTTTTCGGCGCTCTGCTCTTTTACCTCTCTTATCGCATCGCTTATCGTGGCGACGAGAAGCTCATTGGAAAGCTGGGTTTCCTCTCCGGCCTGGCTTTTTGGACGCACCAGATTACGGCTGGTTTTATTTTGACGAGCGTCGTTGTCCTCGTCTTGGTCGGGAAGAGTAGATTCAGGCTGAGGTCGTGGCTTTCCTTTTTTTATGGCGGCTTCCTCGGCTTCCTGCCTCAGCTTCTTGTCGAATTTACCAACCGCTTCTCCCTCGTCTCCTTCCTTACTTCAGGCGACAAAGCGGCTGCGCCCGCGAAAATCAAAACCTCGATCGATCTCATGGCCTCGATTCTGGCTGAGAGCAATCATCCTCTTCGGTATCTGACTCTTCTCCTCATTCTGGCGGGCTTTTTCTGCCTCATCTTCCCGTCTGTTCGAGCCAGACGCTTCCGACCCGAGGCCACCTTCAGCCTCTTTTTCGTCGTTTTCTGTTTTCTCTATCTTTTTTCTCATTTCAGCGCCAGGCCCGTCGTCCGCTACCTTTATCCCCTTTACGTCTGCTTTCCCGTGTTGATGTTGGCTGGGTTTGGCTTTCTCAAACTGCGGCTGAGGAATTTCTTCTGGCCAGCGCTCGTCGTCGGTCTTTTTCTCGGGTTTAACCTGAGGGGCGGCCTCGACCTGGCTGAGCGAACAGCCGATCGTGATTCGCGTATCCGGCGTGTCGCCTCGGCCATGGAAAGGACAGGCTACCGCTACTGGCTCGCTGACTACTGGACGGCCTACCTTTTCACGGCCGTATCGGCTGAGCGGCTCATCGTCCATTCTTTCACCCTTACCCGGTATCCAGCCTATTCTCTGGCCTACTGGAACGAGGCCACAGCCGACGCTTTCGTCTTGCTTTTCCGAGATGACCGGCTGGAAAAGGGCTATGCGGAGAACATTACCCAGTGGGTGGAGAAGCTTCATTTGAAGCACAAGAAGGTTGAGGTCGGGTCGTGCCGCCTCTTTTACGAGCTGGAGAGTCGCTTTCCTCCCCGGGCTCTCCTCCTCGCGCCGCCTTCCTCCTTGGCTCATTTGGAGCTTGAGTCGGCCGATTTTGAGAAGGGCTTTCTTCGTTTGTCTTTCCGTCGGGCGGGGAGCAAGATAGAGGAGGAGTTTCGGCTCATTGC
>CAYUKK010000007.1:0-4039 GCA_964445305.1 uncultured Eubacteriales bacterium | reverse complement strand
CGAGCCCTCAACATCCCGGCCAGCAAGGTGCGGGTCATCAAAACCTATATGGGCGGAGGTTTTGGGAGCAAACTGGGCGTGAACGACCACACGGTCATCGCCGCCCGCCTAGCCAGACAAACGGGTCGACCGGTCAAAATCACGCTCTCCCGGCGGGAGAATTCTCTTTGCGTTGGCAACAGGCCCTCCACGTTGATCACCATCAAAGGAGGCGCCAAGAAAGACGGAACCCTCCTTGCCCTGTCCATGACCAATTACACCTGTGGCGGAATCGGCCGCGGGGATCGAAGCTCCGAGCCTCTCATCGACATCTATAGATGTCCCAACGTCAAGGTGGAAGAATACACTGTCTACACGCATACCTGTGCTTCGAGGCCCACCCGGGCTCCTGGTCATGTCCAGGGGACCTTCGCCTTAGAAGGATTCCTCGACGAGCTGGCCGCGGAGCTGGGGCTTGACCCTCTGGAGCTCCGCAAGAAAAATTGCACCACGGCCAACCAGGGAGACACCGGTCTTCCTTACTCGTCCAAGGGTTTACTCCAGTGCTATGAGCTCGGCGCCAAGAAAATAGGCTGGTCCCGCCGGAACAAAAAGCCAGGCGAAACCCAGGGCGTAAAACGCCGCGGCCTCGGAATGGCCAGCCAGATCTGGTGGGGAGCTGGTGTTCCAGGCACCCTGGCTGACGTGAAAATCCACCGTGACGGAAGCGTCGAGGTCATTTCAGGAACTCAGGATATCGGAACGGGGACCCGCACCTACATGGCGACTATCGTCGCTGAGACACTCGGACTCAAGCCCGAGGCGGTCACGGTCAAAATCGGCGATACGGTTTATCCCTGGGCCCCCAGCTCGGGGGGTAGCCAGACCACCCCGTCCGTGGCGCCAGCTGTGCGGGAGGCGGCGATGCAAGCTGCCGCAGAGCTCAAAAAACTTGCCGCCAAAAAATTAGAAGCTTCACCGGGTGATATCGTTCTCGAGAATGGAAGAGTAAAGGTCAAGGACAATCCTGAGCGGTCCATCTCCTTTGCCGAAGCGGCGCGCGAGCTGAGACGGGAGGCTGTATTCCACGGTATCAGGGGCGACCTTCCTGGCGGCTTCGCTTATAACAGCTTCGGAGCTCACTTTGTCGAAGTCGAAGTCGATGTCCAAACCGGCCAGGTGAAAGTGCTCAACGTCGTCGCTGCCCATGAGGTGGGGCGCGTCATCAACCGGCTGACGGCCGAAAGCCAGGTCGTGGGTGGCATCATCCAGGGAACAAGCGCCTCCCTGTTCGAGGAGCGCCTCATCGACGAAAGCACAGGCCAGATGGTGAACCCGAACCTTCAGAGCTACAAAATAGCGACGACGATGGATGTCCCCGAAATTACGCCCCTCTTCGTGGATATGGTCGACCCCCGAATCAATAACCTTGGCACCAAAGGCCTCGGAGAGCCACCGCGCATTCCCATCGCCGCCGCCATCGCCAACGCCGTTTACAACGCCATCGGCGTCCATCTCCGGGAAATCCCGATGACCCCCGACCGCGTTTTGGCCGCTCTCAAGAAAAAGGAGGCGAACCCATGAAAAATTTCAGGTTAGCCGAGCCCAGGACTGTGGAAGAAGCGCTGGCCCTCCTTTCTGAAAAAAGGGAAAGAACTTATCTAATGGCTGGTGGAACCGACCTCCTCACCGAAATCAAGGAGGGCGTTGTCGAGCCCGAGCTCATTGTCGACCTCAAGGCTATCGACGGGTTAGCCTTTATCACCCAGGAGAGAGGCGGCCTTCGTGTCGGCGCCACGACGTCGTTAGCCGCGCTCGCCTCGGACCCGACCATCCGGCGCAATTATCCTGTCCTTCACCAAGCTGCCTCCTCGGTGGCTACCCCTCAGCTCCGCCACATGGGGACGGTCGGCGGCAATCTTTGCCAGAGACCCCGCTGCTGGTACTACCGGGATGCAAATTTTCTCTGTCGCAAGAAGGGTGGGAAGCAATGTTTTGCCGCCACAGGAAGAAATAAGTACCACGCCATTTTTGGCGGTGGGATCTGTCACATCGTCTTTCCCTCCGATTTGGCGCCCGCGTTAATAGCTTTGGACGCAGAAATCCTCATTCTCTCCCCGAAGGGACAGAAGGTTGTGCCGCTGGCTGATTTTTACATTCTCCCCTCAGCTAACGTGAGGCGGGAGAGCATCTTAGCTCCAGATGAAATCCTCGGCGAGGTTCGTCTTCCACCGCCGAAAAAGGGCGAGAAAAGCAACTACCTGAAACTCCAAGAGCGAAATGCATGGGATTTCGCCCTCGTCTCCGCCGCCAGCCGCGGGATTGTCTCTGGCCAAGGCCTGAACAACCCAAGAATCGTCCTTGGCGGGGTCGCTCCCATCCCCTGGCGTTTGGAAAAGGTGGAAAATGCAATCGCCGGGAAAAGACTGACGGAAGGCCTTATCCAGGAAGCTTCGGCCATTGCCCTGGAAGAGGCAAAGCCCCTCCGGGAAAACGGCTTCAAGATGGCCCTGGTCGAGGCCGTCCTGGTCCGCAGCCTGAAGAGCTTAGTGGCCAGTTGAAGGCGCGAGATGAAGCGAAAAAAGCTTACCATTGTTCTTGTCCTCATCTTCATCGCCTTGCCCATAGGTTCTTGGGCAGGGAAGAAATCATCTCTTCCTCCACTCGCTGATTTCGATTCTTCAATCACGGTCGCCATTCTCCATCCTTCCATGGGAACCATTAAAGCCCTGAGGACTCTCCGTGAGAAAGGGCTTCTTCTCCTCCCCCGGCTTTCTGTCGTCGGAGTCTACCACGAGAAACAGCTCACGGATTACACCCAGGCCAGAGAATATGTCCGCTCGAGTCATCTGGACTGGTTTTCCTTCTTTCCCGTGTCCGGAGAGCTCTCGGAAGAGACGCTTTTCGCAAGAAATCCCTGCACGCCCGAATTCGAGGCCATCTTCCAGAAAATCGACGGCCTCATTTTCTTCGGCGGGCCTGATATCCCGCCTTATCTCTATAAAAAAAAGACCAGCCTTCTCACAGAGATTGTCGACCCTTACCGGCATTTCTTGGAGCTATCATTCCTCTTCCACCTTCTCGGCGGGTATCAGAACGAGTCTTTTTCTCCGCTCCTCGAGAAGCGGCCTGATTTTCCCATCCTGGGAATCTGTCTGGGAAGTCAGAGCCTCAATGTCGCCACCGGAGGGACACTCACCCAGGATATCTGGTCAGAAGTCTATGGAAAAGGGTGGCTTGAGGACATCATCGCCTCGGGAGAAGAAACCTGGCACGTCAACCCCTTCTTTCGGCTGGCTCCCCATCTGGGTTATTCTTCCTACATCCTCCACCCCATCCGGCTCGTCGCCGACGGAAAATTCTGCACCGAGATGGGCTGTCAACCGGAAGATAAGCCGCTGGTCATTTCAGAGCATCACCAGCACATCGAGAAATTGGGTAAGGATGTTCGCATCATCGCCTACTCTCTCGACGGCAAGGTAGCGGAAGCGATCGAACACCGCCGTTTTCCCCATGTCCTCGGGGTCCAGTTCCATCCCGAGTACCCCGACCTCTACACTCCCGAAAACCTGGTTCGCTTCAGGCCCGAGGAAAAGAGCGCTCAGAGTCTCCCTTCTCGCCTGGCCAGGAGTCCGGGGAGTGCCGATTTCCACAAGAAGCTCTGGACGTGGCTGAGTCGCCAAATCGAGACCATGGCCAAAATCCGGCAGCAAAAACAACCGCCAGACGAATCTCCTCTTCTCTCTTCTTGTTCACAACGATACTAATAAAAGCAAGCGACAAGATAGACCCAAATTTGCCGCTAGAGAATTATCATCAAGCGAAAGTCCTTGATCTTGTAGCAAATTATCACGATAGCGAGTGCACCCGAGGGGTGGCGTGGTTCGGGGGCCGACCTTACCCGAGACGCTCACCGGTGTTCCCCTCCGGCCTGCTCGAAAGACGCCCACCTTTTCTCAGGCCCCCTTTGATTGTTCAAAGGGGGTAGGGGGATTTAATGGCTAAGGAAGAATTCCTGGGGGCGTCTTTCGCGGAGAGGGGTAGGGGAGGTTAATGTATG
>CAYUKK010000006.1:0-4982 GCA_964445305.1 uncultured Eubacteriales bacterium | reverse complement strand
GAGGGGAACAAGATTTATAACAGCGATACCCGGCTCCTCAATGCTCTCGGCTACTGCTTCTATAAAACAGGCCAGAAAAGTCGCGCCCTTGAAGTGCTCCAGGCATCTCTCCGTCTTAACCCGGCTCAGGAGGAGGTCAAGCGGTTGATTGAGGAGATTGGCCGGAATTGACCGTAAGAAAAACATGCCGGGCTTCTTGTGCAAGTCAAGCAAGAAACGAAGAGAAAAGAAGGGGCGCCTGGACGGTTCGCCTCAGACTTCTAATCCTTCCAGCAATTCGTCAAGATAGACCTCTTCTTTCCGGCGGGCTGATTCGTAGAGGGCTGTAATCAGCTGGAGCGACCGCCGGCCTTCGAGGCCATCACAGATGAGCTCCTCCTCCCCCCGCACGGCAGCGATGAAGTTGGCGATCTGCTTGATGTGTCCTTCGACGGGAAAGACCGTCGCCGAGGATGCAGCCGAGCTCGGCTTTCCCTCGACGCCGCTTATTGTCTCCTCGGCTAAAATATCCTTGGACGAAGAGATAGCCCAGCTCGTGATTGTATCCTCGACGAGGATGGCGCTGCCGTGGGTGCCGTTGAATTCAAAGACATTTCCCTGGCCCGGGTTAGCGGCTGTTGTCGCCTGAAGACGGCCGTAAGCGCCATTCTTGTACTTGAGGAGAGCCAGCGCCACATCCTCGACTTCGATGCGGACGTGGGCGATGGTGTCCATCCAGGCGTAGATTTTCTCTACGTCGCCCATCATGTAGAGGAGTAAGTCGATGCCGTGGGAACCCTGGGTCATGACCGCTCCACCGCCTTCTTTTTCCCAGGTGCCACGCCAATCAGCGCTATCGTAATACGCCTGGTTTCGCCAATACTTGATCGAAGCATCGCCAAAAACCATCTTCCCAAATATCCCCTCGGCAATGGCCTTCTTGATCCGCTGGGCTGCTTCTTCGGTTCGCTTCTGGAAGATGACGGCGAGCTTGACTCCGTTCTCTCTTGCTTCGACGATCATGCGGGTCGCATCCCTCAAGTTTGTGGCCATACTTTTTTCGACGACGACATGTTTCTTGGCTCGAATGGCGGCCAGGGCATGGGAAGCATGAAGGTAGGTGGGCGAACAGACGCAGACGGCGTCGATGTCTGGTCGCCGGACAAGAGCGGCCAGGTCGGTCATCGCCTCGCCTCCGTGCGCAGCCACGAACCGCTCAGCGCGGGCTTTATCGACGTCCGCGACGGCGACGATTTTCCCGTCGGGATGGGATTTAATAGCCTGGGCATGATAATCGCTGATCACTCCAGCTCCGATAATCCCGAACCTGAATTTTTCGGCCATGGTCTTTGACCTCCACTCTTCCCCATCTACCCGGAGGCTGCCTTCCGGGCCTGGCGGAGGACCGCCGAGCCCATGAAAGCATCCGCCTCCACTTTCACGTCCCGAAGCTTCGTGGCGCTGCGGCGGAGCTTCTTCACGGCCAGGGCAATCCTGGCCACGCGCTCCGGCTCAGCCAAGAGTAGGTTTTGCTCAAGAAAAATGACTTCGCGGCACAACGTCTCGGCGACTGGACAGGGCTGATGTCTCATTTTCAGGCGCTTGTCCGTCCTGTAAACAGGCTGTTCATAAAGAGGCATCGGATAGAAAGAGCTCGCCGGCACCCCTTCGGCGTTCAACGCCGCTAAGAATTGGGCTCGGCTCACGCCCTCGAAGGAGCCGCTGTCGAAGCGGATGAGGAACAGATGATGACCGTGGCGAGTGCAATAATCCTGGTAGCGGAATGGCTCTACACCCTCCACCCCTTCGAGCTCCTTGATCAAGAGTTTGGCGTTTTCAAACCGCCGCTCGGTTTCCTCCTCCAGCCTTTCCAGCTGGCCGAGGATGATGGCCGCCTGGATTTCTGTGTACGAGGCATTCCAACCGAAACAGTAATGGACGTGACCGGTATATTTCTCGCGGATGCCCCGACCGAACTTGCTGAGAGAATAGTGGATCCGGTCGATAAAATCCTTATCGTTCGAAGTGATGAAGCCACCCTCTCCACTCTGCAGGTTCTTGGATTGCTGGAAGCTAAAAGAACCGGCATCACCAAGAGAGCCCGCCTTCCTGCCTTTATAGATGGCACCGTGGGCCTGGGCGGCATCTTCCAGCACTTTAATGCCTTGGCGGCGAGCGATGGCCACGATGGGGTCCATATCCGCGGGATGACCACCCAGATGAACGGGGATGACAGCCTTGGTTTTAGGGCTAATGGCTTCGGCGAAGGAATTCGGGTCAAGGTTGGCCGTTTTTGGGTCGAGGTCGGCGTAGACAACGGTGGCTCCCTGATGATGGACGGCAATGGAAGTGGCCATGAACGTAGCCGCCGGCACAACCACTTCGTCTCCTGGCCCGATGCCCCAGGCTTCGAGGCAGAGCTCCATCGACACAGTCCCGTTGGCAACAGCGGCGCCATACTTAGCCCCGCAATAGGCGGCAAACTTGGCGTTGAGCTCGGCGATTTTAGGCCCCAGGCCGGTTCCTCCCCAGATGGAGCTCGAGAAGACCTCCTCGAGAAGACGACGCTCCTTTTCGGCGAGGTAAGGCCACCTGGGCCAGCCGTCTCGAAAAGTTGGCTTTCCACCAAAGATGGCCAGGTCACTCATTGCTCTCTCCTTAAAATTTTCTATTTCACTTTTCCTTCGGCGTCCTTGATCTTGACCCCCTCGCCGGGGCTGAGAAGCTGGCGGATCTTGAAATAATCAGCCCGGTCGATTGTCCTGCCCATCGCGGCCACCGCTTCCCGCACTTGGTCTTCATTTTTCACTCCGATTATACCACAATGGATGGCTGGATGGGTCAGCGTGGCGGCCAGGACGAGCTGGTAAATGGTCATTCCATAACGAAACGCCAATGGGGCCAGGCTCGCCACCGCCTCCGCCAGCTGGCGAAAGCGTTCGCCCTGGAAATCTGGATGGAAACGGCGGAAATCAGTGAAAACTTCTGTGCCTTTGTATTTTCCCGAGAGGAGTCCTTTATGGAGGGGTGAATAAACCATAACTCCGATTTGATGGACAAGACAGAAGGGGAAAAGAGCTTTCTCTGCCTCCAGGTTGATCAGGCTATAAGCGGGCTGAAGGACAGAGAAATTCCCCACAGCAACGGCAGCCCGGAGTTCTTCAATGGTAAAATTGCTCACCCCATAATGGCGGATCTTGCCTTCCGCTTTAAGCTTCTCCATCGTTTCGGCGATGATGGGGAGCGGAGTCAACTGGTCGTAAAAATGAAGGAGATAGAGGTCGATATAGTCTGTTTTTAGCCTCTTGAGGGAAGCCGTCAACCGTTCCCGGATATGAGGGGGAGAGAGGTCTGGATATCGCGTTCCGTCGGGGTTAAAATGGTTGAAGACTTTCGTGGCGATGACGACCTTGTCGCGGGGGAGAGGCCGTAAAGTCTCGCCCAGGACGCTCTCCGCTAAACCATCGCCATAAGCATCGGCCGTGTCGAAGAAGTTGATGCCCAGGTCAAAAGCTGTCCGGATAGCCCTGGCCATTTGTTCGACTCGAACCTCCCCCCAGAAACGCGGGCTGAGCTGCCATGTGCCCAGGCAGAGGGGCGAGACCTCGAGTCCCGACTTGCCAAGAATGATTCGGTTTGGACGCATCCTTTTCCTCCTGACGGTCGAAAATGCCAGCTCATGAAAACGCTCGGCGGGCTCAGCGAGCTGAGCCGGCGTGGTGGTCGTCCTGGAATTTAAATCCAAAAGAAAAAACTCTTTCTTTCCAAAACGTTGCCTTTCCCACAGTCACCTCTAAGAATTCATAGGCTTTCTGCCTGACCTCAGGCGGGAAACTGTGCCCTGTGTCGGGATGTTCGATGATGATATTTCCTTTTGCCCCCAAAAAATCGTAGACAGCTTGAGCGGCGCGAACGCAATCGTCCACGCCAGAGGCGTCGAAGTTCCCGTCGTACTGCGGCGCGTTGATGAAGATGGGGCGAGGGGCGAGCGCGGCGACGAGCTCCGGGAAGTCGAAAGGCATCTGATCGGGGTTTTTGCCATAAGCGCTTGCCACTCTGGGCATGTAGCCTTTATGGCTCCAGCCGGATAAATCGCCACCATAATATTTTTTAAAAGAGGTGAACCCGCAGCTTGTCACCACCGCCTTGAGGCGGGGGTCGAAGAGAGCCACAAAAATGGCATTGTGGCCGCCCAGCGAATGTCCGATGACGACGACGCGTTCCGGATCCACCTGGGGCAAGGAGACAAGGACATCGACGGCCCGCATGTGGTTCCAGACCCCCTTCATGGTTGCGCTCTCATAGCCCTGCGAATAGGGGTCGCTCTTGTCCTCGCCAAACCCGGGATAATCAGGGGCCAGAGTGACGAAACCGCGCCGGCTGAGTTCCAGGGCATAAAAGAAGTCAGGGTTTCCAGAGAGTCCCGCTGGCTCGTCCTTTCCCTGGGGGGTGGTCTGGTGGAGGCACAAAGCGGCGGGAGAAGGCCCCGGTAGGCCCTTGGGTATGAAAAGATGGGCGAAAACGGGGCTACCAGGCTCGCTCATGAAAACGACTTTACTCCGAATGATATCGCCGAGGTCTTCTTCCTCAAGGGAGCGAAGGTCGAGGGCGACGCGTCTTTCTTCCGGGGGAAAAGGTCCGGCCACTTTCTGGAAATTGAGCAAAATATGATATCGGCGCACTTCCCAATCTTGCGGTGAGAGCACCCGCCGTTCAATTCCTTTTCCATCTCGATAGACGAGCAAGCGCGATTTGTCACTGTAGAAGGGCGCCGCTTTGATGGTTTTTGGCGCTGCCAAACCCAGTTGGTTGGCCAGCCGCTCCAAGGCAGGTGCGGCCAAGCTTGCTTCCAGCGCATCCGGGGCGTTGGCGTGGCTGGAGGAAAATTTCGTCGATATGGTGTCAGACTTGAGGAGGAGCGAAAGGTCGCGTCCAGCCCAGAGCGCCGCCCTGGCCCGGTCAAGCGAACGAGAGGAAAAAGCGAATGACGCCCGACACAGGGC
>CAYUKK010000005.1:0-71155 GCA_964445305.1 uncultured Eubacteriales bacterium | reverse complement strand
CGATTGATCCAACGTCTCCAGGTCGATCCCCCGCCCCAGGTATTTTGCCGCCTCGAGCCAGGCCGTCTGAATGACCATCATCTCGGCCGACATGCCGACGGCATTAAAACAGGAGCCGATGCCGGAAAGGAGGTCCGCCTTCGATTCGCAGGCGGCCAGCATGAAAAGCATGCCTTCGGCGCCGCTCTGCTGGTCATATCGATAGGTCATCGTTCCTCCGCACTCTGCCGCCACGGGCATCCCATAGGAATGACCGAGCTGCGCCGCCGCTGTCTTCCACAGGACTTTATCCAGTGTGTAGTATAGATTTCCCCCGGTGCCCATATCCATCCGTGATGGCCCCATGGCGTAGAGGTAAGGATTCCCCGGCCTCAGGACCTGGGTCAAGGCGGCGAGGAACATGTTTTCCGCGTTCCCGATGAGAAGTGTCCCGGCCATGGTGTATGGGCCTGTCGTCCCGGCCATCGGGCAGATGGTGGAGACAATCGGCTGCCCCCGGCTACAGGCATCCCACATGATCTGGGCGTTCATTTCCGTCAGCCGCAGAGGTGAAAGGACCGGAATTCCCACCGTCATCAGCAGGTTCTGAGCCAATCCAGTGCTCTGTTCGAGATTTCCGAGGATTTCCAGCCACTCCCTATAGCTCTCCAGCGTCGCCGGCAGGACATAGTTATGTTTGGCATGATGGAGGAGGTGGATTTCCAGGGCACGGAGGCTCGACGCCGGCCCGGGAACATCGGCCACGGGATAATCCATCCGACTGACCATGACGACCGGCTCGAGCTCCTGGGCGATGATAGAATGGCGCCGGACATCCTCGAGAACTGGGCGCCGCGGAAGCTGCGTTGCATAATCGACAATCCAGGGATCGGTGACGATAGCCAGACAGGACTGCTCACCGCCACCGATCAACAACTTCTTTCCGTTCACACCACAGACAGAATACTGCCTGGGGACCGAGGAGAGGAGCTCGCGGAGCAAGGGCGCGGGAAAACGGACGGTTCCGCTCGTCTCATCGACCGCGGCCCCCGCCCGCCGGGCTTTATTCAGTATCGGCTCATGCCAAACCTGGACGCCGACCCTTTCGAGAATTTGCTCCGTTGCCATTTGGATCTGTTCGATCTGACCGGGTGAGAGTTTCTTCATGGGATTTTCTCCTTCATGGATGAAACAACTCTCACCTGTATATAGCACCTTACGCTTCCCGGAAGCAAACGCCATAAAGTTTGGGCCCGCTCCTATCTATCCTCTTCCGCCAGGGAAGCGGGATAATTTCTATCTCCTGCATGAATAGATGGATGGGTAGGATCCATGAACAGAGAGAGTCATGTGCGTCATCAACTGACCAAGTCGATAGATAATAGGAAGCCCGGGCAGAGGATTAAGAACCGCGCTGCTGGCTAAAGCCGGAAGCGGAAGGTCACGATCTTTCTTTCCCCCATAAAAAATAATCGGAATCGCCTTGAGTTTGCGAAGCTCCTCGCTTTCCCGCCCTCTTTATCAGAGTCTGAATCCTCGCCTCTTCCCCTTTCGAGGAAGCCCTTTCCCAGCGGTCCGATGAGGTCAATCATCTCACCCGTTTTTCTTTCGGCTCGAATTGTCGTGCCGATTCAAGTCCGGGCAAAAAAGATTTCTACCACGCCCTTTTCTTCATCGATGGTATGAATGCTGAAGGGGCGGCGGAGAAGAGGAAAGGGCTGGTTGCTCACCGGGACCATCAAGAATTGCCCCGGCCAGGCCTCACTGGCGATTTTGGACAACTCGAGACAGTGGAGGCAATAATCCCCCCATCTCTCTGTGTCCAGGATGCGAGCGGCTGAATCTTTGTGTATCCTTCACCCTGTCTCCGCCAAAATATCAGAATCGGCTTGGTTTGCAAGCGCAGCTGTGGTGTCGAAGAGTTTGACATCCTCCCTTACCCTTGAATAGACTTAAGAATCCGGATGCGTCCTGGCGCGTCCGACAAAAGGAGACCGCGGCATGAAGGCGATCCGTTACGCGATCATCGGATTCGGAGGAATTGCGGAAAATCGTCTGGCCAGAGAGGGTTTTGCTCGTGATCAGAAAAGGTTTGCGCCCATTCCAGGCGTAGAACTGGTAGGGGCGACAGATATCCGGGAGTTAAGGCGGAGCGCCGCGGAGAGCCTGGGGCTAAAATGGTACGAATCGGCAGAGGCTGTTTTTGCCGACTCGACCATCGACGCCGTTTTTATCGCCTCCGATAATGCCACCCACTTTATCTTGAGCAAGAACGCTCTCGTCGCCGGCAAACATGTCATCGTCGAGAAGCCGATGGCGACGAGCCTCGTCCAGGCCAGACATTTGGTAGCCCTTGCAGCCCAGAGAGGACTGTCCTTGGCCGTCGATCACATGATGACTCACAATGGCCTCAACCAGATGGCCAGAAAGCTGGTAGCAAAGGGGGTTCTGGGTGAGGTGAAGGACATCTGCCTGCACATGGAATTCTCTTATGGCTCAACGCCTGAAGAAGCGTCGTCCTGGCGCTGTGCCGATCCAGCTGAGCTGGGCGGTCCGATTGGTGATGTAGGAAGCCACTGCCTCTACATGGCGGAATTTCTGACCGGCTCCCGGATTGTCGCCATCGCCGCCACTTTCACTCCGCGGACGCTTCCCATCAGGGCGGAGAACGGGGCCTTTATCCGTTTTCGCCTCCAGAGCGGTCTGACAGGAAGCGCCCGCGTCTCTTTCAACGACGCCCGCGGTTCGCTGGAAAGCACTCTTCTCAACTTGGGTTATGAGATTTACGGAACAAATAAGGTCCTCCGTAGCTATGGCACGATGTTCCAGCTGTCCGGGCATGCCGATGAGCCGGTAAAAATCAGGGTCGAACTCGAGGGATCCGGAAATGTAGAGATGATCTATCCAGAACGGGTTGAAAACATCTACCAGAGAGTAATCCTTGACCACGCCGCTTCTATCCGCAAGAGAAAAAGGCAGACCGGAGAGGAAGGGGTTCACAATTTGCGACTCGTCTTAGCGGCCTATCAATCCGCTGCCGCGGGTGGTCAGGAAATCAGAATCACCGGAGGGAGGAGCTTATGCCGGAGAAATTAGCGATTCACGGTGGCCAGAAATTGGTCCAAGAGCCGTTTCCCATGTGGCCAAGCCTGTCTGAAAAGGGGATTCAGATGGCATCTGAGGTCTTGCGTTCGGGCCGAGTCAATTACTGGACTGGGCCGTTGGGGATGCAATTCGAGAAAAAATGGGCCGAGTATAATGGCGTTCGTTTCGCCATCTCGACGTCGAACGGAACGTCGGCTCTCCACACGGCCATCGCCTCACTGGGCATCGGCCCGGGCGACGAAGTCATCTGTCCATCCTACTCCTTCATCGCTTCGAGCTTCTGTATTCTTCAGGCCGGCGCCCTGCCTGTTTTTGCCGACACCGGCTATGATCATGTCATCTCGCCGGAAGATGTGGAAAAGAAAATTACCGAGCGAACGAAAGCCATCAGCGTCGTCCACCTCTACGGAATCATCGCCGACATGGACCCGATCATGGAGATTGCCCGCAAACATGGGCTTTTCGTGATCGAAGATTGCGCCCAGTCCCACGGTGGCGAATACAAAGAGAAAAAGGCTGGAACGATCGGTCATGTCGGTTGCTTCAGCTTTTGCCAGAGCAAGCATTTCACGACGGCCGGTGAAGGTGGCGCCGTCGTCACCGATGATGAGGAACTCGCTTGGCGGTGTAGGTCGTTCAGGGACCACGGTTACGATGTTCAGAAGAGACTCAACCTCCTGGAGCTCGAGTCCAGGCTGATGTACATCCATACGCGTGTGGGGTTCAATTACCGGATGACTGAAGTCCAGTCCGCTATCGGGCTGGCCGAGCTGGAAAGGTTTGAAACCTGGAATCTGCCTGCCCGTCGCCGGAACGGAAGGATGCTGATCGAGGCACTCAAAGACCATCCACTCATCCTCCATGTTCCCCCCGACACGGCGGAGAGAAAGAATGCCTTCTGGTGGTGCCCTTTTGTTATCGACATCGAAAAGCTCTCCTGTTCGGCCAAGGAACTTGTTGCCGCCATCAACGCTGAGGGCGTCCCCGCCTACACGGTGCTGTGGCCTGAAATGTACAAAGAAGAAGCCTATGTGGCGAGACGAGGGTTTGGAAAAGCTAATTACCCGTTCGATGACCCTTTGGCCCGCCGGATTGATTATTCGACCGTGAGTTGTCCAACCGCCCGCTGGCTGACTGACCGGACCTTTTCCTTTTTCACTCACCCGGTTTATACGGAGAAGCACGTGGAGCTCATGGTTGCTGCTTTTGAAAAAGTGGCCGCGGCCTACGCCAAATGATTCCTCTTTTCTCGACAGACAGGAAAGGAGAATGAGGTGGGATCAGGAAAGAAGCCATGCCGGCGACGAAGAAGCAGGATGGTTTGAGTGAAGAGGAAAGATGGTTATTTTCGCCATCGGAGCTGTTTATCACGAAAGCCTCGTCGATGACCTGGCCGTCTTTTATCATCAGGAGCTAATCAGCCGGGTGGCCGCTGTCATTTCAAAAGGATTGGCTGGATCGAAGCCATGGCCTGGGTTCCTATCCCATGACGATGAAAGAAATGAGTCGCAAAGTCGGTGACATGTCGGAACGGTTTGAGTACGCTGAGGGATGGCGTCAGCCCAGTCATCTGGGCTATGCGGCGAAGGATATCCGGCCTCTCTGTTTGCTGGAGGAAAAATCAGTATGAGCGGCCTGTGATTCGGACTTTCGGAACCCGAACATCAGGCTGAAGGAAGAGATAGGACATGGACATTATAGATTGCGCTTGCACTCTATTGAAAGGCCGCGTTCGGGAGCTGCTTGTCGAGATGGATCGTCACGGGATTGAACGGGCAATCATCGCACCCGAGAGGAATTTTATCGCCGTTGAGAACAAGTCCGGAAATTCCTATGTTGCCGCCGCCGTCAGCCACCACCCGGACCGGCTGATCGGTTTCGCCGTCGCCTCTCCATGGTATGGCCGCAAAGCTGTGGCGGAGCTCGAAAGAGCCTTTGAGCTTGGCCTCTCCGGCCTGAAGATT
Source organism: uncultured Eubacteriales bacterium (assembly GCA_964445305.1). Taxonomy (GTDB): domain Bacteria; phylum Acidobacteriota; class Aminicenantia; order Aminicenantales; family UBA8522; genus CAYUKK01. Next base: position 66,107 of record CAYUKK010000005.1, on the reverse strand, counting down.
TTCCCGGCTGTTCAGGGTTTCATTTTAGCCGACCCCCAGATTTTCCCGCTTATCGAATTTGCCGAGAAAGTCGGCTGGCCCGTCTATTGCGTTACCGGAACCCCGATCTGTGCCATGCCTCTTCAGCTTGCGGAACTGGCGGAACGGTATCCAGGGGTCAATTTTATCATGGGCCACGGCGGATTTTGCGATTTCTGGAACGACATCCCCGATGCGCTCAGCCGCTGCCCGAACCTTTTCATCGAAACTTCTTATGTTTTGCCCTCGCAGATCTCCGCCTGGATCAAGGAGGCGGGAATCATGAAATTCGTCTTCGGTAGCGACTTTCCCTTTTCCTCGCTCGACCTGGAGATCAAAAAGATCAACCTCCTCGGGGAGGCGGTCGACAAGCAACGGATTTTTCGGCGCAACATCCTCCGCGCTCTGGGGAAAAGCCGATGATCATCGACTGCCACACCCATCTTTTCGGCCGCTGGCTGAATCTCCGGGGGATCCGACCGCGCGATTTCGTGCGCATCATGGACGAGACCGGAATCGAGAAGGCCTGCGTCTTCACTCTGGAGGGGTTCTTTGACGCCCGGGGCGCAAACGATCGTCTTCTTTCTCTAACCAGGGGATTCGAAGGCCGTCTTTATCCTTTCGCTACGGTGGATCCTCACATGGGGGATCAGGCGGTAAGAGACCTGCGGCGAGCGGTCCTCAAGTTAGGGATGAGGGGACTCAAGGTCCATCCCTGGCTGCAGGCGTTTTCATTGACCAATGCCTATTTCCTCAAGGTCGTCGAGGAGGCGATTCGCCTCAACATTCCAATTATTTTCCACAGCGGTAGCCCTCCCTATGCTTGCCCGACTCAGATCGGCAACCTGGCCCGAAAATTTCCCGAAGCCAAACTCATTCTCGGCGAGGCGGGGCTTAAGGACCTCTGGCTCGATGCCCTGGCCGTGGCCAAGAAGTATCAGAATATCTATCTCTGCCCGGCTGCTTCTCCCTTTTCCGCGGTCAAAGAGATGATATCTACTATTCCTATCGGAAAACTTTTATTTGGCACTGACCTCGGCTTTTCCCAGAAGGAGGAGGTTTTGCTCGAAATCGAAAAGATCCGTCTCCTGCCGCTAACGGAAAAAGAACGTCGGATGGTCTTTTCGGAAAACATCATGACTTTGGTGAACTTCGATGACTGAGATCCGGGGCGAAGAGCGGTGGCCCATTTTCTTGCCTCCGGGAAAATTTGGCGGGAGGCACGAATTGAAAACGAAATCCTGGTCGATCTCGGCTTGAAAAGGAGAGAGAGAACATGGGCTGGGTCTTTCTCGCGCTGGTTGTCGCCGGGTTTGTCGTTACGAATTTCGTCATGAAAATGGGAAGCCTCAAAGGACACTCCTCAGCCACGCTGACAGGCTCATTGTTCGCGATGGCCTCTTTTTTCTGCTGTCTTTTTCTCCTTTTCCTGCGCCAACCGCTCCACATCTCGCTTCCGGTCGTCCTCCTCGCCGCCGGAGGAGGCGTCGGCGGCGCGGTAGCCTATTTCTTTTTCCTCAGTGCTCTCAAAATCGGAAATTATGCTCTGACCATTTCGATTTACACGATGACGTTCCTCATCCCCGTCGTCTTTTCTGTCATTTTCTGGAAGAGATCATTCGGGACAATCCTGGCTCTCGGGATCATCTTTATCGTCATCGGCATCGCCCTTATTTCAACCTCCGGCTCGACGGCTGAAAATAAAAGGACAGGGCTTTGGCTAAGGTGGCTGCTCTTCCTGGCGGCGGCGTTCTTGCTGGCCGGAATTCCTCAATTATCTCAGGCCGCGGCTGTGCGGCTGAGCGCCCTCAATTTATGGTTCTACCTTTTCCTGACCTTTCTTTTCGGAGCGCTCGCATTCATGATTTTTTTCGCCGCGAAGAAGATCCGGCTGGACGGAAACGTCTTCTCTTTCGGAGCGCTGGCGGCAGCCGGAAGCGTGGCCGGTAACTTTTTTACCCTCAAAGCCCTGACGAAGCTTCCGGAGACTATTGTCTTTCCCGTCGTCCTTTCGGCTCCGGTCGTCGCCGCTGTGCTCCTCTCTCTTCTTTTTTTTAGAGAGAAAATCAGACCGACAGGCTATCTCGGAATTGTCATCGGCCTGGCAGGCATCGTCCTCCTGATGCTAAAATAAGACTCGCCGAGCCATGAAAAGGGTTGAATTTCATCTTTCTGAATTCGGCGCTTTCAAAATTTCGACCTGGAGTGTCGACCCGAACCACGACAGCCTTTGGGCCGTCCATTCGGCCAGCGACGGTCGGATCTACTTTTCAAGCTGTAGCGAGGGCCGGGCTTCGAGCGCTCATCTTCTCCGCTTCGACCCGGAGGAGAAACGCCTCTGGGACCTTTTCGATATCGGCGAGCTGGCCGACGATCCTTATGACTCTGGCCGGGTCCCTCAGAGCAAGATCCACACCTGCCTTCGGGAAACAGAAGACGGCTTTCTCTACGGAGTCAGCCACTGTACGGCCCCTTGCTTAGGGGAAAAGCTTTTCGAGGTGAACGGGACTTTTGGCGACCCGATTTACGGGTTTCGCGGAGCGCAGATGTTCCGGGTCAAACTGGCCACGGGTGAAGCCGAATACGTTGGCCTCGCCATCCCTCATGAGGGCTGCCGATCAATGGAGATCAACGAACGCCTGAACAGGGCCTATCTCGTTAGCTACCCGCGGCACTGTCTCTATGAATACGACCTTGCCTCCTGTCAGTCACGGCTTGTGGGCCGAATTGGAACCTGGGGCGGGTTCGAAATTTTCGCCGATGCGCGAGGCCTCATCTACGGATCCTACGACGAAGGCCGCTTCTTCCGCTATTCGCCCGAAAAAGATGAGTTCGAGGACCTCCCGCTTCGCGTCCCTGGCATTCCGGGCCGCGAGCGCCTCTACAATTTCTTTTTCAACGCCAAAAGATTTCGGGACGATTTCATCTGTGCTACGGGATATTACGACGGCCATATTTTCCGGATTAACCCGGATGCGGGACCCGTGCCGGCTATTGAGGACTACGGCTTCGGCTGGCCGGGGGGATGGAACGGCCGCGACTGGACGCCCCCTTATGTCCAGGCTCCGGTCCTTTATGAAAACCGCTGGCTTTTTTACGGGTGCAACACCATCTGGGAACCGACGAACCTTGTGGTCTTGGATATCGAGAGTGGTCAGCGCAGGGTCGTTGCGCGTCTCGATTTCGGAGATAATGCGACTGCCTGGCTTTCTGAGGGAGCCCTGGGACCAGACGGCCGGACCCTTTATTTTGCCGAGGTCAACATGAAGGCCGTTCCCCGACTTCTCATGGTCGATCTTGACTCTCTCGACTGGAGGAGATGAATGACGAATAAAGAAAAAAATCATCCCCAGCGCGAAAACGAACGTGGGGCCGAGCCGAGCTACCACCTTAAGGAGTCGGAAATCATGACCGGCACAGCCGATTTTCGCGATGGGGCCTTCGCTTTCATCACCGAAGGAACGCTGGCCCTCCGAGAACTCGGCCATTATGGAGTTACGCCACCCATCCCGAACGGCGAATCGGCGATCACGGCGCTTGTCCCCGGGGAGAAGCAGAAAAAAATCTACGGCGCAACTTCAGGAAAAAAATCCCATTTGTTTTATTATGATCCGAGCCCGGCAGCCGAACACGTTGTCGACATCGGCGTTCTGGGAGAAGATGCGGAATGCCGGCTGCTGATGAAAGACGGGAGCGGAGTCATCTGGGGAATCGTCAACCCTTCCGGACGACTCTTTCGTTATTCTCCTGAAGGTGAGTTCTCCGTCCTTTGGAAATACCAAGTCAATCCTATCGAATTCCTTGATTTTGCGCTGGATGAAGATGCGGCCTGTGCTGTCTTGGAGCCAGGGGTTGGAAAGATTTTCGCTCTGACCCGGAAGACATCCGCTCTCGTCGAAATCGATATAGAAAAAAGGACGAGCCGGAAGATTCAGGCCATCGAGGGCGCTGAAAAATCCAATGCTATGGCCCTCGACAGCCGCGGCCATATCTTCGGCTCGGCGAAAAACGGTCATATCTTCCGCTATTCGATCGCCAACGAAAGGGTGGAGACGCTTGACCTCCAGCTTCCGTCGCCGAAGGGAATGGAGTTCCTCAATGCTCTTGACTCTACCGTGTTCGATGGCCAGAAAACGATTTACGGCGGTACGCTCCTGGGAACAATCTTCAGCCTGAACACCAAGACTCTTAAAATCATCGGCTACGGCCGGCCAATTTCCGACCACCGGATCAGAGCCCTGGCTTTTGGGAAAGAGGGAGTCCTCTACGGTGCCGCCGGAAGCCCGGGAAAGAACTCTCATCTTTTTCGCTGGAATCCCCGGACCGGAGAAGTCAAGGACCTGGGTATCCCGATGGTCCATTTCCCCAAAAACTGGGTCTGCTATGACATCAGCGCTCTGGCCGTCGGACCGAACGGCGAAATCTACATCGGCGAATCCGAGCGCGTCTCTTATCTTTTGATCTACTACCCGCCGGTCCCTAAGAGATAGCAACTCTAAAAAATATCAGTCCAATCTTTGGCCCTGGCCAGCGGATTTCTTCGGCAAACGGCTGAACCGAAATCCCAAGTTTATTAGAGAAGATGGAGATTTTCTCGGTGACTGAAGGCAGAGTGGATGAAGCTAAGAGCAGTGGCGGGGCGGCGCGTCTTTCGGTAACATTTTACCTGATTGAATGCGATCTATTCGTCATAAGCGAAAGTCGGGTATAATATCACTTCAACGACAATTTTTAGCAATTACAAAGGAGATGGCATGAAAGAGAGATTCTTATTCGGTTCCTTGCTTATTTTAAGTCTGCTGATAACGCCGGTCCTGGCCAATAAGTCAGCGGTCTCCATCAAGGCGCCGGCCTCAGTTAAAGCCGGTGAGGAAGTGACCATCATCATCCACGTCACCCACCGGGGAAACAGTAGCCTCCATCACACCAACCGGCTTGTAGTCATGTCCAACAAGAAGGAAATCGCCCGCTGGAATTTTTCTTCAAACAGCCGGCCGGAGGCGGAGAACTTTACCCGAGAAGTCAAACTGATTGTTAAAGAAGAAACGGAAATAGAGGCTGAAGCTAACTGCAACCTGCACGGCAGCGCCGGCCCGGCCAGAGTAAAAATAAAAATTGAGGAATAAAAAAACGAGGAAAATAAAATGACCATCGGGGGAGTTTCTTTTGTCCTGATTCTGGGTATTATCAACCTGCTGCTGATTTTTTTTCAAATCGGCAGCGGGAAAAGGTATCTGAAAGTGAATTTCATCTTGCACCGCCGCCTGGGACTTCTCCTGCTCGTTACGGCCATTATTCATGCAGTCTTAGCCTATTTATCACGCTGATTTCCTGAAGACTTGCGAGACACAGACTTCGGCTGTATAAATTTCTTGCCGCCTTTATCCTTTTGTTTTTTGTGTTTTTACCTTAATTCTTCTGTCGAAGACTCAAAGCGGCGGCCACTTTCCCAAACAGTAACCGAATCACAGCAGTCGAAACGGGCAGCCCTTGGTAATCGAAAATTCGGGGCCCTTGGCTTAACCAAAGTTCGACAAATTTGAAGATTCTTTAGGTCTATATCCTTTATTGTCAACAAAGCGCTGAAGTGGCCCACCTGCCGTCCTATAGGATTCCAACAGGATCCAGTAGTGATGGGGCTTCCGTCTTCCATGCGGCAGACTTTTCTGATGAATACATCAAACTTTATCGAATCGCTTCCATCCTTTTCAAGAGAGTTGGTCTTCACTACATGGCTTTTTTGCCGAAACGAAGAATCCTTTTCCTGGTCTTCGAGGTCATACTCCTGGGTCTCCCCACCAAAAGCCGGGCCGAAATGGTCCGAAAAGTGGACGACGATAATCTCTTGATTTGTGCCCAGTGCAGAGGCATCATGTGGGTCATCTCCTTCCCCACTGATTATCCATGGTGGTCAAAATCAATCATTGCCTCAAGCTGGCCTTCATCGCCAAGAGGCCCCATGTGCCGCATATCGTCTATCAGGAATTTCTGACGGCTGCTGAGACCTTAGCTGAATACTGTTCATGATCTTCAGTTCGCCCGAAAGGAAAGGTCTGGCTGATTACCGGGCTCTTAGACCTATCTGCGGCTTCCTGACCCGTCCTCCACTATTCTGCCAGGGCTACTTGATTTTTTTTCCTAGTATTCCTATAATATTTGTAGATTTTATAAGGAGTCTCCTGATGAACATAAAATCGTGGCCCGTTATAGCAATCCTAGCTATCCTTGCAGCGGTCATTCTCTATCACTGTGGCAGCTATTCCCCCACCAGTCCCCAGCCCCCCTCCATAGTCAAAGAGGATCCCTCATTCGCCTCAGATATTCAGCCGATCTTCAGCCAGAGCTGCATTTCATCAAGCTGCCACGGTAACAGCGCTGCGGCGGGATTGATTCTTCTCCAGGGGCAGTCTTATGCCAACCTCGTCGACGTGCCCTCAACCCAAGAACCGGGGAAAAGGCGGGTTATCCCCAACGACGCTACGAATAGTTATCTCGTCATCAAACTCGAAGGCCGGCAGACAAACGGCGGCCGGATGCCCCTTGGCGGATCAGCTCTCAACGCCAATTCCGTCCAGAACATTAAGAACTGGATCAACAAAGGGGCCAAGAATAATTGAACCCTTGGGGAAGGCTCGAATTTCCGGAATGATTACTTGGCAAAATAAAGTCCCCATGACAGGAGTAGCCGGATGAAAACCAAGGTCCTGTTGATTATCAAGGTCACGGTGCTTTTCGCACTGAGCTCGCCTCTTTACAGCCAGGGGCCTGGAGATTCTCCGACAAATCTTCTGGCCACAGTCAAGAGCATAATGAAGCAAAGTTGCAGTGTCGCAGGTTGTCATTCGGGCAAAAACCCTTCGGCCAACCTAAGCCTGGAACAAGAAACGCTCCTCGCTTCGGTTCTCGGGATATCAAGCCTGAAGAAGGCTGAACTCAAGATTGTCGAACCAGGTGCGCCCGAAAAAAGCGACCTAATCGCAAAGGTCAAAGGAGCGGCCGGGATTGTCGGCAAGCGCATGCCCCTAAACCATGATCCCTTGACTGAGGAGCAAATCCGCCAAATCGAGGAGTGGATAAAGAGCCTGGCCGCAAGCTCCACCGACGCAAACGGTATTCTCAATCCCGGTTTCATTAGCCGCGGCCCCGAGTTCAGACAGCCGAATCTAAAAAGCAAGAGCCCAGCCCAAAGCTCCAATCCCAGACGATATTCCAGACCCGTCTTCTGGGGAACCAGGCTGGTCAACCTACCGACAACCGTAACCCCAGGCAAAGGGGATTTCCTGTTTCGCATATCGCACCGTTTTCAACCGGCTGTCTCCAGCGGTTGGAATTCTTTCTTCGGTCTCGACGGAACGGCCTACATCCTCTTCAGCTTCGGCTACGGCATAACAGATGACCTGATGATGACGATCGGACGAAGCAGGCTCTATCAGGAATGGGAATTCAACGTCGATTGGGCCTTCCTTGAACAGGGAGGAAACGGCTCCCTCCCCTTTTCAGCCTCTCTCCACACCGGGGGAAGCCTGGTTAGCCAGGATGAGCCCCCCGGGGCAGAATGGTCAGGCCGGTTCCGGCTCAGTGCGCTGGTGAGCCTGTCCTGCCAGCTCAACGACCGGGTCTCACTCCTGCTCGTTCCGGCGTTTTCCTCCAATACCAATTTCTGGGAACCGGATTCGGAAGGCACCTTCGCCCTGGGGATCGGAGGGCGCTTCGTGGTCTTCGACGAAGTCTCCGTCATCGCAGAATGGGTTCCACATCTGGCCGGCTACAACGATCGTTATCCTGGCTGGGGACTGGGCGTTGAAAAGAATATTGGCGGGCATGTATTCCAGTTTTTTGTCACCAATTCGATCGGCCTGACCGCTGCTCAATACCTCCCCGGGGGCGATTTGAGTCTGAGAGACGGCGATTTCCGGGTCGGTTTCAACATCTTCCGCATCTTTTAGCGCGGGATACACTCTAATTGGCCGTCCCTCCTTTCGGGCTCATGCTATCCGTTGGGAGGGAAATCACTTGAGAGCAAATTGTTCAGTCACCGTGAAGACGACTCTCTTCGGCCTGCCGTCGACAATCACCGTCCGACCATCTCCGCAAAGAGAGACCGGCCGCTCAAAGAACGATTCTCACATTTGATTGGGAAAGCGGGATCCAGTCGTTTGATTGCAATATAAGAGCTTTTTTGACATTTCATAGACCTGGTTTGTCCTTCCGGGTTGGGGCTCTTGCCGCTCTCTCAGGCAGAGAAGGTCCTGTCCCTGGGCTTGGCCCGTTTTTTGATTTATGGCTTCTATTGTGGCAGGAGTCTCCAGACCTCGGCGTCAAGAGCGCCCCCTCCTCTACCGGGTGTTGTTCTATTACTTCGACCAGTTCTTGGTAGAATCCGAAGATGCCCCTATTTATCATCACCTCCGATGGGATGAGGCGAAATTGATGCCCGGATACTCAGTTAGCCAGCACAGCAGAAAAACGAATTTCTTATCCCCTTTTTCACCCAGGGTGGGACTTTTTTCTTGGTCCATCTCTGAATCCTCCATGATGGTCGCCTTTATCCTGTGGCGTTTCCGTTTTCGCTCAAATCGTCGTCGGCCTGACAACAGCTGGAAAACTCGCTCTGCTTTCTGACCGCATCGGAGAAGAGCCCAATCGACTCGATCACGGCCTCCCGCTTTTCCGCAGGGATAAACTCCATGACCTGGGTGAAGTAGGAATTGAATCTCGCTTCGATTTCGTCGAATGCTGTGCGACCCTGGTTCGTGAGGGAGATGACGACATAACGGCGGTCCTTCTCGCTTGTCTCCCGATTGACCAAGCCGAGGAGGACGAGACCCTGGATCATCCGGCTGAGCGTGCTTGTGTCAAGACTTAAGCTCGAGGCCAGTTCGACGAGCGAAACCTTGCCTTTGTAGCCGACTTCGAGAAGGCTGTGGCATTGGGCCAGGGTCAGGCCGCAGCAACCTGAATCGCGGCCGAAGGCGTCGCTCATCTGCCGTTCCATATAACGGAGCTTCTCTCTGAGAAATCGGATTTTTTCTATTTCCATCTGATAACCTCGCAACTAAGGAAATATTAATTTTATTATACAATTATTTCATATTAAAATTATTTAATTTGTCAAATTTTAGGGTCACGCCTTAACAATCTCCAAATCTTTGGAAAAACGGGAGAAGATCTCGAAAAAAATCCTGGTGGGCGGACCCTCACTCACGCCTGGGAATGACACCGAGGGGGTCGAAAAATCTGATTTCCCCTCCAGTCGCAGGAAACATGAACTTCCAGACGGGGACGTCGCGAGCGATGCCGGGTTCATCAAGAAGAGCCGCCAACAGATGCTCCTGCCACGGATGTGGGGAAAGCAACCAAGAGGCGAAGCAGATAGACTACCCAGAGTTCATCGCCCGGGTCGCCTCCCACATTCCCGACAAGGGTCAGGTCGCGGTGCGTTATTACGGGTTGTATGCCAACGCCCATCAGGGCAAGGTCCGCAAGTCAAGCCTCGCACTCTTTCCTCTTTGTATTGTCGAAGAGGAGCTCCAGCCCGTCCCCGCCGAGGCTGGGCCGAGATGATCCTCAAGGTTTTTGAAATCGACCCCTCGACCTGCCCCAAGTGGGGCGCCATGATGAAGATCATCGCCTTCTTGACAGACACTGCGGTCGTGAACAGGAACATCAACCACCTCAACCTGACCTTTATCGCCTCGAAGCCCCCACCGCCTCATAGGGTCTCCCGGGATTCTTCTTGGACTCCAAGGCTTCGGCCTATTATTTTTCATAATCTTTCCTTTGACCAGAAGGAAATGTCCCCCTGATTTTCAGCATTTTCCCGGCGCCGAGGCGGCTTATGATGCATTTTCGCCCACTAGGTACTGCTTTTAATTGTCTTTGACATCCATTTTTTTCGTGATTCATATCTCTTGGCGATGGCTAAACAGGAAAATGATAATTAAGATGCCTCCCAGTTACCACAGCCGAAAAGAAATCTCCTATATTTGCCGAGGAGAGGCATCAAATCATCATTTTCCCAATATCTAATCTTCTGGGCCGAGCAGCAAATTCAGAGCCAAACGGTGGATAGTTGTGAAGTCCTAATCAACAAAATTTTCTCCTTCGAGTGAGATGGGAAAGCGGTTTTCTGTCTCTTATTAATAGGATTCATTATGATTCACCAAGGAGCATTCTGATGAGAGTTAACCACCTTTCAAGAAGAGAAGCCATCTCTCGTCTGATCAAGATCATCGGTCTGGCCGCTGGCCTGAGTGCTACCCAGGTTCGGGCCTTTCTCGCTCAGACGAGACGCATCAATTTCGATGCTCTGGCCAAAGCACAGGCCCTATCCAGAGAGACAAAATCTCTCAAGATCTTGGTTATAGGGACGCGGGAAATCTATATCAATGAGTTCGGACGAGCACCCTTGATGGCGGGATCGGGAGATCTTGGGGTGATTCAAAAATGTGACGACTTTTTCTCGCCGACACCATCCTCCATGCAGTCTTCTTCCTGTGGGAAAAATGGATGTGTGAACCAGACCTGCGGTCTGAAGTCCTGCGATGAGAATGATTGTTCAAAACAGAACTGCACTGGCCTGACCTGCACGATGTATATCGATTCAAGCTCAAAGGATTTTTTGAACATGCACAAATCCGACCCGTTTGTCAAAGCCCTCTTCAAGGAATTCAATGTCACTACGGCTGAACAGCTTTCGCAGGAGCTCCTCAACATGATGAGCGCTCGGAGGTAGCCGGACTTTGAAAGCTTCTTTGTATAACTATTGTCTTAGACTTCCCAATGGAACAACGCTCTTCCTAAATTTCTATACTCTTTCGCTCCTTGCTTTAAGAGGCTACGAAGCTGGTCTGGCTAAACGGATTCTATATAACCCCAACCGAGATTGGAAAGCAAAGAATTCAACGCAAATTCTGAATGCTCTGATCAACCACGGATTCCTGATCCCTGACGACGCCGATGAAATCGCCTCTTTGAAGGAGAACTACAAGATGGGGTGCACCGATCAGAGCGTCCTGAGCATGACCATCATCCCCACCCTGGCCTGTAATTTCAGGTGCGTCTATTGTTACCAAGAGAGGAACCCGGCCTCGATGGCCGGAAACGTTGAAGACGCGGTTATCCGATTTGTCCAAGAAAGGATGTTCAGCCATAAATCGCTCAATGTCACCTGGTTTGGGGGCGAGCCGTTGCTCTTCCGGTCGTTAATCGAACGCCTTTCGGAAAAGTTTATCGAAATCTGCCAGAACTGCGGAGCTGATTACAGCGCTGACATGGTGACTAATGGATACCTGCTTGACCTCAAGACCGCTGAAAAGCTGGCCCAACTCAAGATCAGCCATATCCAAGTCACGCTCGATGGGCCCCCCGCGGTTCATAACCGGAGGCGGCCGCTCGCCGACGGCAGAGGAACATTCCATAGAATTTTAAAAAATATTCATGAGGCGACTTCGAAGCTCAAAATCCACATCCGGATGAACGTCGATGAAACAAACAAGGATCATATTCTAGATCTAATGGAGATCCTGGAGAGCGAGGCATTAAAAGAGCGTGTTGGCTTCTACATAGGTCGTACGTACGCTTATACATCGGTCTGCCAGGATATCTCCGGATGGTGCCTAAGCGAGGACGACTTTTCCCTGCTCGAGCTCGAAACCTCTATCGAAATGGCGAGGCGGGGCTTCCGCTCTTTTGGTGTGCCGAAAAGCCGAAATATTTTCTGTATGGCGGATCATGAATGCGCCTACGCCATCACCCCGCGCGGCGGCATTGTTAAATGCTGGAACGAGGTAGCTGAATCGCACGCAGAGGTCGGACACCTCCTCGAGTCGGCCTCGGCAGACTGGCAGAAGAATCTCGAAAGGTGGCGGCAGCGAAACCCATTTGACCTCGAATGCGCCTCCTGCAAGCTCCTGCCAATCTGCATGGGAGGATGTCCTTATGTCTACGGAAAGACGGGGAAAGTGAGCTGCCACACCTGGAAATATTATCTTGATGAAAATATTTTCTTTTATTACTGCTTGAAAAGAATGAGCAGAGAATTGGAGATATCGCAAAAGTTTTGGGCCCTTGTCGAGCTATATCAGGCAGCCGATAAGGACCGCAACCTAAAAAAACTAAATTTCAAAGGAGGGTAAATAATGAGAAATCAAAAGGTTACCAGGCGTCAAGCTTTTAAGCGATTGATGGAGCTTCTGGCTCTGCTTGGCGGCGTCAGCAGTCTCAAGCCTGCAAGCTCATGGGCTCAGACGCGAATCGGAATAAAGGACTTGGAAAGCCTCACTGGCGTCAAAGCCGAAGCGGCGATGGCTAAGGCGATCAAAGTGCTGCTCTTTCCCCAACGTGATGTCTTCCAGGCGGAATTCGGCCGTGTTCCTCTGGGCATGTTCTCTGCATTCCCGGGAGGAGAAAAATGTGACTTTTTTTTCGAGGGCCAGACGTGTTCTAAACAGAAATGTGGCAATCTGGCCGACTGTGATTATAACTGGTGCGAAGATCAGAAATGCTCGAAGTTGTCAGGGTGTGAGGAAAATTACTGCCCGAAGCAAGGGATGCTCACGGGTGAATCAAACATTTTTTCCGAAAGAGAATTATCACAGATCATGAACGACCCGTTCATTCTTGCCCTTTGCAGGCAACTTAAGGTGACAACAGCGCAAGGTCTGAGCTACGAGCTCCGAAGGCTTTTGGTCCGTTAATCGAATCTAATAAGACAAAAATCTTTAAAGGCGAAAACAATGAAAAACAATCGATTGACGAGAAGAGAAGTTCTCAGCAAGTTGGCGCAGCTTTCGGCTGGGCTAGCAGGCGTGGGTGCCACAAAAGCTGGTCTGATCTCAGCTCAAACCCGAGTCTCAAAAGCCGAATTGGAAGCTACGGTCCGCATCGGCGCTCTATCGACTAAAGCAAAAATGATCAAAGCGCTACTTTTCCCGAGGGATGAGATTTTCTTGAGCGAATTCGGTGGCCTCCCGACCGGCTTTATTCCCGATCCTGGTGGTGGTGAGAAATGTGGTCTCTTCATCGAGCTGCGTAGTGGCACGACTCTTTCCATCCCTCTAAAATCTTGTGATAAAAACGGTTGCGGCCAACAGGATTGCAGGGGGCTGAAGTCATGTCCCATTAATTCGTGCGGGGAACAAAGCCGAGGAGTGGTTATGGAGCCCAGCCTTTTTTCACCTGAGGCTTTAGAAGATGTTATGAGCGATCCTTTTATCAAGGCCCTTTGCAAAGCCCTTAAAGTGACTAGGGTTCAAGATTTGGGCAACGAACTCCGGAGGTTATTGCTAAACATGTAAGCTGTACCTGATTTCAATGACGATGCATTCATCCTCGTTCAGCCTTAGCGTCTATGGCCTCGACGCCGATGACGATTCCGCTAGTCTGCTAGCGTGTCTATTCTCTAGGCTGGGCGTCAATTTAGGTGGATAGTTTATGGCTTGGAATCTGTTTTCCTGAGGGGGACTCCTTCCCTCTTTTCAGGAAGAGCGGCTGGCCCCATAACAATGGCCCCTTTCTTGAGGCCATTCTCCTGTCATAGTTGGAAACTATCGCCTTCGGCACCCCAAACAGACGATCCTCTACCGAGTGTTGTTTCATTACTTGGATAAATTTCTTGCTGGGTATAAGTCGCGCTTCGAGAAGGATTATGAGTTCCTTCGGCCGGCCATTATAGAACTGACCGCAGGTCATCATGAGGCCACAGAGCCATCGTAATCCCGTCGTGCCTCGCCCGGGAAACAAGATTCCCGCGTCGCTTCGCCCCTCGCAACGACGCCTGACTGCGGCCACCCGAGTCGTGGGTTTCCCGCATTCGCTGTCCCTAATGCCATGTGGAGCGCCTCATGATTTTCTCCTACCGCACCCGGGGGTTCTGTCTTTCTTGCCACGCCGAGAGGCTGGAGGAGTGTCAAGTGAGTGGATGCAGGAGACACTTCTTCTCTATATCCCCCACCGCATCGTCTATCAGGAGCTTCTGATGGCCACCGAGGCCCCCGCTGAATATTTTTTGTGATTCTCTCTTTAACCGAATGGAGAAGTCAGGGTGATTTCCGGCGCTTTTTGCTTGTCCGCGGGTTCCAGGCCCGCCCTTCGGAAGTCCAGAAGAAAGTTCCCCCGAGAATTGGACGATTTGCTCTCGCAATTTTGCGGCGATTCTGGCACAATCCATGGGCTTTCCTCTGGAAACTCTCCGAGTGAGATTCTCCTCTCATTTAGTGAGTAGACCCCATTGTAACCAAAAAATCAGCCCAAATTTAGCCTATCCAGATGAAAATCGATGTCTCTGGCAGATATCCAATGAGTCAGCGAAAGATCGCCCTTTTTTGTGGGGCACTTCTAGGACTGTATGTATGAAATCATCCGAATACTCTTATCAGCGATTGTTGTTGACTTGACCTGTTGCACCTCCTATAATGGAAATAGAGTGAGAAAGAATTCCTGGCTGCTGTGTTTCCTTTTTCTTCTGTTTTTCTGTTCTTTTCCCAGCCTCGCCTCGATCCTGAAAATCACGGTCGACGCGCCGATCCACCCGATTACTTCAGAATACATCACCATGACCATCGACAGAGCAGAAAAAGAGAACGCCCGCCTGGTGCTCATCGTCTTGAACACCCCCGGCGGCCTCGATAGTTCGATGCGCGAGATCATCACCCGCATCCTGGCTGCGCGAACGCCGGTGGCCGTTTACGTCAGCCCGAGCGGTGCCCGGGCTGCCTCGGCTGGCTTTTTCATTGCTATCGCCAGCGACCTGTTCATCATGGCTCCAGGAACAAGCACGGGGGCAGCTCATCCTGTCGGGATCTCCATCACCGGACAGACCATGGATAAGACGATGGAGGAGAAAATCACCCACGACGCCGCAGCCTACATCAAGACTTTGGCCGAGAAAAGAGGGCGGAACGTCCGCATGGCCGAAGATGCTGTCCGCCAGAGCTTGTCCTACACGGAAAAAGAAGCGCTGGATAAGGGCCTCATCGACTTTATCGCCAGCAGCGAACAGGAAATCTTCACCCACTTTGACCAGAAGACCATCCGGCGCTTTGACGGACAAGAGCTTACCCTTCGCCTCAAGGAAGAGCCTGTCCTCAACATCCCGATGTCCACCCGCCAAAAATTCCTTCTCACCATCTCCAACCCTAACTTGGCTTATATCCTTCTCATGCTCGGGCTCCTCGGCCTTTATTTTGAGTTTGCTAACCCGGGCGCTATCCTTCCCGGCGTCCTGGGCGGGATCTCCCTCTTGCTCGCTTTCTTTTCCTTCCAGATCCTGCCCATCAACTATGTCGGCCTTATTTTAATTCTTCTGGCCATCGGCCTTTTTATCCTCGAAGTGAAAGTTCAAAGTTATGGAATCCTATCCGTAGGAGGGATTATCGCCATGGTCCTCGGCTCGATCATGCTCATCAACGCCCCGGTCCCAGAGCTTCGGCCAAGCCTAAGGTTCATCGTCCCCATGGCCGTAGCTCTCTCGCTCATTTTCCTCTTCCTGGTTTTCCTCGTCATCCGGGCCCATACACGCAAAGTTCACACCGGCCGGGAGGGACTCATCGGCGAAGTTGGGGTGGCCCGAACAGATTTGAACCCGGAGGGGAAAGTCTTTGTCCATGGGGAGATCTGGAACGCCGAAGCGACGACCATGATCCCTCGGGGCAGTCGAGTGAAGGTCGTCGCCGTTCTGGAGGGACTGAAAGTTCGCGTCGAGAAACTTTGAATTTCCTTCCGAATCCCATATCTCTTGGCCGATAAGGGATTAAGATAAAAAATAAAGGATAAAAAAATAAGGAGGAAAAAATGCTTACTTTCCCGGTGATCATTATCGGGCTGATCGTTCTCTATCTCTTGAACTCGATCAAGATCTTGAGGGAATACGAGCGCGGCGTTATTTTTCGTCTTGGCCGCGTCCTCTCCCGGCCCAAGGGTCCAGGCCTCATTTTTGTCTTCGCCCCCATCGACCGCATGGTGCGCATAAGCCTGAGGCTTGTCACCCTGGATGTCCCCCCTCAGGATATCATCACCCGGGATAACGTATCCGTGAAGGTCAACGCTGTCGTCTACTTCCGCGTCATGGACCCACTCAAGGCGGTCATCGAAGTCCAGGACTATCTCTATGCCACCTCCCTCCTCTCCCAAACAACCCTACGGAGCGTTCTGGGCGAAGTGGAACTCGACGAGCTTCTCTCCCAGAGGGAAAAACTCAACGTTCAGCTTCAGGAAATTCTGGACAAACACACCGACCCCTGGGGAATCAAAGTTCAGCTCGTCGAAGTCAAACACGTCGACCTGCCGGAAACGATGATCCGGGCCATTGCCAGACAGGCAGAGGCGGAGAGGGAAAGACGGGCCAAGGTTATCCATGCTGACGGCGAATTCCAGGCCGCTGCCAAGTTGACCCAGGCAGCCGAGATCATTTCCACCAACCCTCAAGCTTTACAGCTTCGCTTCCTTGGCACTCTGACCGAGATCGCGAGCGAAAAGAACTCGACCATCATCTTCCCCCTGCCGCTCGAGCTCCTCAAGGCCTTCACCTACGAAAGACCTAAAGCCGAAAAAGCATGATGAAAGAGAGAGAGTTTAGAGAGCTTCAGGTCTCGAGTGCCCAATTAGCCATCATTTTCCTCGGCATCCTCGTCCTGGGAGTCGTCATTTTCTTGCTCGGTGTATCGGTGGGAAAGAGGCACGCTCAGGAGGCAGAGAAAGCGACGCTGGCCGTAACGAAAGAGCCTGAGGCGCTGAAGGACAAGGTCGTGACGCCAGAAGTTATTCCTCCGACCGGGCAACCAACCCCCAAAATCGCTCCGCAAGAGAAGCTCCAAGCGAAGAAAGAAGCCGTCCCCGAAGCTAAACAACCGCTCTTGGATACTCAGAAGCTCAAAGCTCAAGAGAAGACCTCCGCTCCAATCGCTTCTCCCCCTCCTCAAAAAGACTTGTACTATGTCCAGGTTGGTGCTCTCATTGAAAAGCCTGCCGCGCTGGCTTTAGCCGAGCAATTCAAGAATCAGGGTTATCCCGTCGTTGTGCTTGACCCGTTGCCGACAGACAGGACTCCTTACTATCGGGTCCGCATCGGCGGGTTCGCGACGAAAGCAGAAGCAGAAGCGACCAAGAACAAGCTGGGAGCCGGTTCGGGGCGAAAGGATTATTTCATCGTTCGAGACTGAAGCTTCGACCTCCTGGCATTGGGTTGACCCCGGATAGGAAAAAGATAAAAAAGGATGAATTCTAGGCGAAAAGAGGCTCTTGGGTTGTCCGTTTTGAGCGGACTCCTGGCGGCTCTCACGTTTCCCAAGTTTGGCCTTTTTTTTCTTGGCTGGGTCTTCCTCATCCCTTTACTCTTTGCCCTCCTCGGTCAAAGACCGGGTCAGGCGTTTGGCCTCGGATTCGTGGCCGGGTTCGTTTTTTATGCCATCCTCCTCTACTGGATCCCTGCTGTTCCGGCCCATTATGGAAATCTATCCCCTGCCTTAAGTTTCTTCGTTTTTCTTCTTCTCGTCGCCTTGATGTCTCTTTTCTGGGCCTTTTTTGCCCTCCTTCATGCCGAGATCAGCCCCTTTTTCCCTCGGCTTTGCTTTCTCCTGGCTCCCTTCATCTGGGTGGCCATGGAATATGCAGCTACCCATGTCCTGACTGGTTTTCCCTGGGGACTCATGGGTCACAGTCAGGCAAAGAATCTTCCCTTCCTTCAACTCGCCGCTACAACGGGCGTCTATGGATTGTCCTTCTTTCTTGTCTTCCTTCAGGGATGCTTCCTCCTTTCCCTCGTCAGCCGGAAAAAGAGTCCTTTTTTCCTGGCTTTGGCCATCGTCCTTTTCCTCCATCTGTGGGGAGGGTTGATCTTGAAAAACGAACCCGCCTCCGTCGAAGCGTTTACGGCCGGGGTGATTCAAGGTAACGTGTCCTCGGACATTTACTGGGACCGGATTTCCCGGGAGGAGGTCGAAGCCCTTTTCCAGGAACATCTCGAACTCAGCCGCCAGGCTCAGAGCGGGGGCGCGCGCTTGGTTATCTGGCCTGAATTCTCTGTGCCCCTGTGCTTCAGCTGCCCCCAACCCCTCTATCAGGAATTCAAGACAAAGCTCTATCAGTTCGTCCAGGAAACGCAATGCACGCTTCTTCTGGGAACCAACGAGACGAGTCGCCGGGACGGAGAAAACCTCTATTACAACACCGCCCTCTGCCTCTCACCCGACCTGACCATTACTCAATACTACAAAATGCACCTTGTGCCCTTCGGGGAATACACACCCTACAAGAAGATTTTCTCCTTCATCGAAAAGGTTACCCACGCCATCGGGGATGTCACTCCAGGCCGCGAGTACACCTTGCACCGATTCGAGGGGAAACCCTTTGGTTCTCCCGTTTGCTACGAGATTATTTTTCCGTCTCTCGTCCGAAAATTCACCGCCCGAGGGGCCCGCTTTCTTGTGACGATCACCAACGATGGCTGGTATGGCCGGAGTTCAGCCCCGTATCAGCATTTCCAGATCGCCATCTTCCGGGCTGTCGAAAATCGCCGATATCTTCTTCGGGCGGCCACGACCGGAATCAGCGGTATCGTCGACCCTTACGGCCGCGTCGTGGCTCGTTCTTCGTTGATGACTAAAACTGTCCTCACGGCCAAGGTAAGCCCACGCCGTGACCTCTCGGTTTATGCTCGCTACGGCGATTTTCTTCCCTACGGGAGCTTGACATTGACCGGCATCTCCCTTATGCTGGCAAGAGTGAAAAGAGCCCATGAGAGAAAAAAAACCCGCTTCCGTCGAACGATTGTCTGAGCTCCAGACAAGAGCCAAAGAAGAGCTGGCCAAATTTGAAGAGCTCAGAGGCTTTCTTTGACCTCGACCACAAAACGGCGGAAGTCGAATCCCTCAACCGACAGCTTTCCCTCCCCGAAACGTGGGAAAACAAGAAGAAGTTCCAGACCCTCCAGCGAAAGAAGAAAAAGCTTGACCGTGACCTTGAATTTTTTAGCACCCTGAAAGAAAAGAAAGAAGAAGTCGAGGTCCTCTGCGAGCTGGCCAATGAAGGGGAAGAAGTTACTGACGAGTTAGCAAGAGCCGTAGAGTCCTTCCGGGTCAAGCTCGAAGAAGCCGAGCTCCAGGCGCTCTTCATCGGGGAAGACGATAGTCGAAACGCTCTTCTGACCATCCATCCAGGAGCCGGAGGAACGGAATCCCAGGATTGGGCGCAGATGCTCCTCCGCATGTACCTCCGATACGCGGAGCGGAAGGGGTTTCGGACTGAAATCCTCGATTACTTGCCCGGCGAGGAAGCGGGCCTGAAAAGCGTCACTATCCGCGTCGAAGGAGATTATGCTTACGGCATCCTCAGCCAAGAATCTGGCGTCCACCGCCTTGTCCGCATTTCCCCTTTCGACGCCAACAAAAGGCGGCACACCTCCTTCGCTGCTGTCTTTGTCTTTCCTGAAATAGAGGAGGACATCGAAGTCGAAATCAACCCGGAAGACCTTCGCATCGACACCTATCGTTCTTCTGGTCGGGGCGGCCAGCATGTGAATGTTACGGATTCGGCCGTTCGGATCACCCATCTTCCCACTGGCATTGTCGTCCAATGCCAGAGCGAGAGATCCCAGCACAAGAACAAAGCTTCGGCGATGAAGGTGCTGAGAGCGCGCCTCTATGAGCTCGAGAAGCGGAAACAGCGTGAAAAATACGAGAGGATGGAAGAGGGAAAAACGGAGATTGCGTGGGGAAACCAGATTCGCTCCTATGTCCTCCATCCCTACCGACTGGTTAAAGACCTCCGGACCAAAATCGAAACGGGCGAAGTGGACAAAGTCCTGGACGGTGAACTGGATGAGTTTATCCGGGCCAGTCTTGTCCAGCGGGCAAGGTCGCTGGTCAGTTCCTCAGCGCCAACCCCTTAGCCTCCACCTCAGGCAGACCGGTGCTCTTTTTTCAGTTTCTGCCAGATGACCTCCATTTCCCCGGGGCTGGCTTGACCGAGCTTTTTCTTCTTCCTCTTGAGCTCTGTCACCAAAGCAGAAAAACGAACCCGGAATTTCTTATTGGCCTGCCTTAAAACCAGCTCCGGGTTTAAGCCGAGGTGACGGCTCAAGTTAGCCAGGGCAAAAAAGACGTCGCCCAGCTCTTCGGCCAGCGCCTGAACATCTCCCTTGTCAACAGCCTCGACCACCTCATAGACTTCCTCCAGGAAATAGTGGAGGATCGATTCTTCATCCTGCTCCCTATCCCAAGGGCAGCCCCTGTCACTTCGAAGAAGAGCAATGATCTCGATGAGCTGCTCAAACTTTTTCCCGATAGACCCCGCATATTCCATCGTTCGCTCCCTTGCAATCTGGCCACGAAAAGGCTAAACTTTTTTCCTAAAAAAATAGCTCAGACAAAGTGAAATAGCAATCTTTACTTCACCAGAAGAGACGATATTCCCGCATGAGGTTAAAAAATGAAAAATGACGATACCAAGGATGAGAATTTGAAAGAATTCCTCCCCCCTCTCGATTTTAGCTCCATCGTCTTCCCTTTCTACACGCAAGCTTTGATGAAACTCGGCGTCCTCCAAGACCCCTCTCAGCCCCAAGAAGAAAATTTGGAGCTGGCTCGACGTCTGATCGATATCCTCGACCTTCTCAAAGACCGAACCAAAGGGAACCTTCAACCCGACGAGGAGAAATTCCTTGAGGGTTGCCTCCAGCAACTGAAGGTCCACTACCTTGAAAAAGCCAAAGTGATCAAGCTCTGAAACGATGATCATCTTGAAGGGCCTTAACCAGCTCCATGGCTTTCCAGGGCCGACAGCGGTGGCCATCGGGAATTTCGACGGGCTCCATTTGGGACATCAGGCCATACTCCGCCTCCTGGTTGAGCGGGCCGCCGCCTCTCACCTCCTCTCCCTTGTGCTGACCTTCTCCCCCCATCCAGAAAAAATCCTCGGCGGAGAAAAGGTCCTCATGATCCAGACGTTGGCTCAGAGGCTGGCCGGGCTGCGGAGATTGGGCATTGAAGCTGTCCTCGTCGCGTCTTTTGACCGGGCACTCTCTCGGATGACCAGCCGAGAGTTCTTCGAGGATATTCTCCTTTCCCGACTCCGGGCCAAAGAAATTATCATCGGCCAGGATTTCCGGTTCGGGCGCAACCGCCAAGGCAATGTGGAAGAGCTGCGCCGGTTGGGCGCCGACAGAGATGTTGGTGTCCATCCAGTGCCGCCAGTCCAAGTTGGCGGCAAGACCGTGAGCAGCAGCCTTATTCGTTCCCTGCTCGAAGGCGGCGATGTCGAGGAAGCTCGCCGCCTGCTCGGCCGGCCTTATGAAATCGAGGGCAAGGTGGGACCCGGCTCGGCGCGAGGCAAATCGCTTGGCTTTCCCACGGCCAACATCCTGACCAAGAACGAAATCACTCCCCCGGGGGTTTTTGTAACCGAAGCCGTGCTGGGCAAGGAAATTTTCCCCTCGGTTACCAACATCGGCTTCCGCCCCACCTTCAACCAGGATTTCCTCCAGGTGGAGGCATTCCTCTTTGATTTCCAGCGGTCCATTTACGGTCAGAGGATTCGCCTCCGCTTTCTCCGCAAAATCAGGGACGAAAAGAAATTTGCCACTCCCGAGCTCCTGGTCAACCAAATTCGCCAGGATGTGGAGGTGGCGCGCGAGTATTTCGAAAACCAAGGCCAAAGAATGAGAAGTTGACTTTTTCCGTAAGTTAGGGCATGTTCAATAGGAAAACCTGTTTCCCACTCATTCTTACGGAGAACCCGGCAGCGGAGGAGACTGAACATGGCTGAAAAAATCAAAGCTCGAGTGATGGATGCCGCCAAGATCAAGAGGTCTCTGGACAGGATGACGACGGAGATTCTGGAGCGCAATCGTAACCTGAAGAACCTGGTCATCATCGGCATAAGAACTCGCGGCATTTATCTGGGCAAGCGGATTGCCAAACTGATCAAGGACCTGGAGAATGTGGAAATCCCCGTTGGCGTTCTGGACATCACCCTCTACCGGGACGACTTCGCAGAGCTCGAAACCCAGCATATGGTCCAGAAAACGGAAATCGACTTTCCCATCTCCAAAAAGGATGTCCTTCTCGTAGACGATGTCCTCTTCACCGGTCGGACCATCCGCGCGGCTATGGACAGCTTGTTCGACCTCGGCCGGCCTCAGACTGTCCAGCTTCTCGTCCTCATCGACCGCGGCCACCGCGAACTCCCCATCCGGCCCGACTATGTGGGCAAAGTTCTTCCAACTTCGAAGCGAGAAGTAGTCCAGGTCCGTCTCACCGAAGTCGACGACGTGGATGAAGTCCTCATCACCGAACCGGCCGAGCTAAAATAGGAGAGCCCCTTGGAATTCAAACGACGGCACCTGCTCGGCATCCAAGAGCTCGAGGTTTCCGAGATCATGACTATCCTGGACACGGCTGAATCCCTGTCCGAGATTTCCACCCGAGAGGTCAAGAAAGTCCCGACCCTTCGCGGCAAGACGATCATCAACCTTTTTTTTGAACCCAGCACGCGGACCCGGAGTTCCTTCGAGCTGGCGGCCAAGAGGCTGAGCGCGGACATCGTCAACTTCAGTCAACAGACAAGCAGCGTCGTCAAAGGAGAAAGTTTGAAGGACACCGTCTTGAACTTGGAGGCCATGAATCCAGATGCTCTCGTCATCCGCCATTCGTGCTCCGGTGCGCCGCATTTCGTTTCTACCTTCTGTCGCTCCCATGTCATCAACGCCGGCGACGGAAGCCACGAACACCCGACCCAAGCGTTGTTGGATGCCTTGACAATCCGTCAACATAAGAAGAATTTTCCCAACCTCAAGGTCGTTATCGTCGGGGACATCCTCCACAGTCGCGTTGCCCGCTCAAATATTTTTCTCCTCCAAAAGGTTGGGGCGAGTGTCACTCTCGTTGGGCCTCCATCGCTCCTTCCCCCAGAGTTCGGCCAACTCGGCGTGCAAATCGAACATAACCTGGACAAAGCCCT
This sequence comes from uncultured Eubacteriales bacterium, assembly GCA_964445305.1. Classification (GTDB taxonomy): domain Bacteria; phylum Acidobacteriota; class Aminicenantia; order Aminicenantales; family UBA8522; genus CAYUKK01. Next base: position 43,136 of record CAYUKK010000005.1, on the reverse strand, counting down.
GGAGGGTGCGGACGTGATCATGATGCTCCGCATCCAGAGAGAAAGACAGAAGGCGAACTATTTCCCCTCCCTCCGGGAATACCGAAACCTCTATTGTCTAACCCGAGAGCGGTTCCGCTTGGCCAAGAAAGACGCTATCATCATGCATCCAGGCCCGATAAACAGAGGAGTCGAAATTTCCTCGGAGATGGCTGATTCCGTTAAGTCGGTCATCCTCAAGCAAGTCGAAAACGGCATCGCCATCCGCATGGCTGTCCTCTACCTTCTCTTGGGAGGAAAAGAGCGTGAAACTGCTGATTAAAAACGGACGGGTGGTGGACCCTGCTTCTGCCATGGATGAGACCATGGATATCCTGGTTGACCGCGGCAAAATCATCGATATCAAGCCCAGGGTCGAAGCGAGCAAGGACTGGAAGGTTATTGATGCATCCCGACTCGTCGTCGCACCTGGCTTCATCGATATGCACACCCATGTTCGCGAACCCGGTCAGGAAGAAAAGGAGGATATCGAAACTGCCTCCCGGGCCGCAGCCAAGGGGGGCTTTACTTCTATCTGCGCTATGCCCAACACCAACCCGGTCAACGACAATCGAGGCGTCACCGAATATCTTTTCGCTGAGGCAAAAAAAAGGGCCATCGTCAACCTTTTCCCCATCGCCGCCATTTCCATGGGTTTGCGCGGCGAAGAGCTCACCGATATGGCGGACCTGCGCAGCGCTGGGGTTGTGGCTTTCTCTGACGATGGCCGCTGCATCCAGAACAACCAGCTCATGCGTCGAGCTCTGGAATATACCAACTTCCTCGGGGTCGTCCTCATCGACCATTGCGAGGATTTTAGCCTCAGCCAAGACGGACTCATGCACGAAGGGTTTTATTCCTACCTTTTCGGACTCAAGGGAATCCCCGCCTCAGCCGAGGAGGTGATGGTGGCCAGAGACCTCATCTTAGCCGAGGAATCCCGAGCTCGGGTTCACATCGCCCACCTGAGCACGCGGGGGGCTGTCCGGCTCGTTGAGGAGGCCAAGAAACGAGGAGTCAGGGTAACGGCTGAAGTGACTCCCCACCATCTGACGCTCACCGACTCAGCCCTGACCAATTATGATACTCGACTCAAGGTCAACCCGCCCCTGAGAAGTCAGGAGGATGTGCAGGCTCTTCTGTCCGCTCTCAAATCAGGAGTGATCGATGCTCTGGCTACGGACCACGCTCCCCATACGACCGAGGAGAAGGACGTTGAGTTCGATCGCGCTCTTTTTGGCATCAACGGCTTGGAGACAGCCGTTTCTCTGATGCTGGATAGGTTAGTCAACAAGAACGCTATTTCCCTTGCCCGTTTCATCGAGCTCATGTCGACCAACCCGGCGCGGATTCTCGGTCTGAAGGACAAAGGAAGTCTGGCCGTGGGTAAGGACGCCGACATAACGATCCTCAATCTCCATAAAGAAATCGTTGTCGACATTTTCAAATTCGCATCGAAGAGCCGCAACAATCCCTTCCATGGCTGGAAACTCAAAGGTGCCCCCGTGATGACCATCGTCGCCGGGAAAGTCGTCTACCCTTTCTCCTGAAACAGACATGGCCGAATTCAAACCCGATAACCTGGAGAAAAAGCTCGGCTTTCATTTCCAGAATAAGGAATTACTCCGGCAGGCCTTGACACACAGTTCTTATGCCTTCGAGAAACACCCCGATAACCCGCGGGATAATGAAGTCCTCGAATTCATCGGGGATTCTGTCGTTGGGCTGGCGATGGCCGACTTTCTCTATTCTTGCTGGCCCGACCTGAGCGAGGGGGAATTATCGAAGCTAAAATCGGCCGCCGCCAGCGCTGACTCACTTTCCCGCCTGGCCAGGAAAATCAGGTTGGACAAAAAAATTCTTCTCGGCAAGGGCGAAGAAAAAAGCGGTGGACGGAAAAAGAGAACTATCCTGGCCGGAGCTTTCGAAGCCTTGCTCGGAGCTATCTATCTCGACCAAGGATATGATGCCGCCAAGAAATTTCTGTCTCCCCTCCTTGGAGAATTTTTCAAGAAAGTCGACAGCCGGAAATTCTTGATCGATAACTATAAATCGGCCCTCCAGGAGTACTTCCAGCGAGAAAACTTGGCTCCGCCCACGTACAAGGTCGTAACCTCAGCCGGGCCTGACCATGAGAAAGTTTTTACCGTCGAAGTCTACGCCGGCTCGGTTCCTTTGGCCAAGGCGCGAGGGAATTCAAAAAAGGCGGCCGAACAGAACGCGGCCAAGAAAGCACTTCTCAGCCTTGTCGGGCGAAAAATGAAAGGCCTGACCCGGGAAACTTTCCTGATGAAGAAATGATCGAGAACTACAAGTTCGGGATGATGGTCGTTGACGGGAAGAAATACACAGCCGACCTCATCATCCTCCCCGAAAGGGTCATACCATCCTGGTGGCGAAAGGAAGGACACAGCGTGTGTGCGGAGGACCTCGCCGACCTCCTCAACGAGAAGATCGAAGTCCTTGTTATCGGAACAGGTTTTATGGGGTTGATGAAAGTCCATCCAGAGGTCAGGGCAGCCTTTCAGGCCAAAGGAACTGTTCTCCTCGCCGAAAAAACAAGCCAGGCCGTCGAGACTTTTAACAAACTTGCTCTCCAGAAGAGGACGGCGGGCGCTTTTCATTTAACCTGTTAGAGCGGGAAGCCATCCCATGGACAAATGTGCCCGATGCCACGTCAGGAAAGCCAAAAGGGCCTGCCCCGCCCTGGGGATTGAGCTCTGCCCTCTCTGTTGCGGCTTGGTGCGCGAGAAAAAAATCCACTGTCCGGCAACGTGCCCTCACCTCGTCCAGCATAAGCCATACCAGGAAAAGAGAATCATCGACAGGAAACAGACTTCGGCGGAGGATATGCTGGCCGACGAAAGGCTAACCTGGCTGCTCCTCCACATCGAAGCGCCAATCGCTGACCGGGCCGAGAAAGACCCATCTTTTACTGACAAGGAAGCCCTCCTCGCCCTCGAATATGCCCGGGGAAAAATCGAAAAAGAAAAAAGCCGGCTCCTCCTCCCCCGCGAAAAGGCTTCCCTCGGCAATGAAACGGGAGAGGCGATTTTCGAGAGCATCGAGGCATGCCGATACCAAAGGAAAATAGTCCTTCCCAGCCACGTGGCTGACTATAAGAAAGAAGAAAAGCTCAAATGCTTGGACAAAGTTATCCTCGACTTGAAGCACCTGGCAGCTAAAGATTGGGAAGGCCGAAATTATATCCGGGAATTGAGCCGCCGTTTCTCTAAGCTCAAGGCCCTGAGCCAGAACAGAAAAATCATCCGCTCTTCTTAGGTCTTCGCTCTGTTTTCCCTCCTCATTTGCTCAGGATTTCTGAAACGAACTGGAGGGAAGGGATATTAGCGCAGGAGATTTTGATGACGGCGAGCAGAGGAACAGCCAAGAACATTCCTGGCACTCCCCACAGCCAGCCCCAGAAAAAAAGGGAAAACAGGACGGCCAGCGGGCTCAACCCGAGCCCATAACCCATGAGTTTCGGCTCAAGAAAATTGGCGATCAAAAGGTCTAGGCCGATGAGGATGAGTAACATCCAAAGAGCCGGCCAGAAGCTACCAAATTGAAAAGCGGCAGCGAGAAAAATAATGAGAAAGCCGAGAATGGACCCCAGGCTGGGAATAAAATTGAGAAGAAAGATCAGAAACCCAAAGACGAAGGCAAAATCAACCCGGAAAAGGAACAAAACGGCCATGGTGACGAGGCCCGCAAGCAGGCTCGTCAGTGTCTTGATGGCCAGATAGCGCTGGACCTGGCGGTCGATGTTGTCCAAAACCCGGTTGATCTGGGATGATTTCTCCGGGCTGAAAGACTTGTTGATCTTACCCTTGAGTTTGCCCCGACCGGCCAGCATGAAAATCAGAAAAACCAGGACAAGGGCAAGGTTGGAAAGAAAAGAAATAAACCTGTCCAGGGAGGATAGAAGAAGCGAGGCCAGTCGGTTTAGGTCAAGACTCTTGGTCCAAGTGAGGGGGTCCCAGCTTACGTTCGCTTCCATAAGCTTAGCCCTGAGGGCAGAGAGAAAAGCATTTAACTTCTGCCCATACTGAGGAAAAGAAGCGGCCAACATCTTTCCGCTTGAATAGATGACGACGCCCAAAAGATAGATAACAAAAAAGGTAATGATGATAATCAAAAACACGGCCAGGGAGCGGGGAATCCTTGCTCGCGTCATCAATTCAAAGACAGGGGAAAGGATAAAATAGAAAAAGATAGCCAGGAAGAAGGGGAAAATGACTGGCTTGGCCAGCTTGAGAATGAGACCGGTCAAGAAGAGGAGGATGAGCGTAGATGAGACGGCGAAAAGTTTATTACCCTCCATGGAGGCCCTTATTATACATTTTTTCATCCCAATTGATAATGCTGCAGGCGACGCCCTTGCAAGAATTGGCTTCCCGATGGGGAAATCGAGAGGATGAATTTTTAAGCGTATGGGATAAGGGAGCCTCGAGGCGGCACAACCCGAGGCTTCACAAATCCCCATCGGGGGAACTTCTCTATAGGCTCGTTAATGGCCGTGGCGCTTTTCACCTCCAGCGATGACGGGAAGGAAGGGAAAATCACCCTTCCTTTCACCCGCAAAGGCGATTGACCGGTCACAGGGCCCGAATAAAATCGGAGCTAGCTCCTGAAGAGCGCTGGAGTGAGATGTTTTTTCAAAGGAAAAACCCCGTTTTGTATACTCGTTGTGAGTAAAATATGAGCCGGCCGGAAGAAGAATTCTGTTTTGAAAAGGTTTTTGAAGACGCTCGGGAAGGAATGGTCATCGCCGACCGGGAGGGCCATATCCTCAGGTTTAACCAAGAGTTCAGAAGGATGTTCGGGTTTGAGCCCGGGGAAATTCTCGGCCAAAAGATCGATACCCTCATTGTTCCACCCGAGGAGTTCGACTCAGCCGTATCTATCACTCAGAGAGTGGCCAACGGCGAGCGGGTTTCTTTTGAAACAACCCGCCAGGCCAATGATGGGCCGGCTGTCCAGGTTTCCGTCATCGTCTCGCCCATCATCGTCGATGGCCAGCTCAAGGCGATTTTCGGCATCTATCGCGACATCTCTGGGCAAAAGAGAATCCACGAAGACCTTCGTTTATCCCAGAAGCGCTTTGAAGACATCGTCCTCAGCTCGGCCGATTGGGTCTGGGAAGTCGACGCCGACGCGGTCTACACGTTTGCTTCCGGCAGGGTTAAACAAATTCTTGGATACGAACCTGAAGAGATCCTGGGGAAAAGGCCTTTTGACCTGATGCCGGAAAGTGAGGCGGAGCGAGCGTCGGCCTTTTTCGCTCAAGCTCGAGCAGAAAAAAAGCCCATCCTTGATTTCGAAAACTGGAACCTCACCAAAGATGGACGACTCGTATGTTTGTTGACCAATGCCCTGCCCATCCTCGATGCGAAGGGCGAACTCCTCGGCTACCGGGGCATGGACAAGGACATCACGGAAAGAAAAAGAGCCGAAAGCCAAATCCTGAAGCAGAAAAAGCTTCTCGAGGGAATCAATAAACTCCTTCAGAAAGTGCTTTTTGCCGAATCAGACGCCGACATCGCTCTTGCCTGCCTCGACATCGCCGAAGAGCTAACAGAGAGTCCCCTTGGGTTCATTGGAGAAATTAACAGCCGCGGACACCTGGACGTCATTACTATGAACACGGCGGGTTACGAGGGTTGCCGCATCCCCCAGGATGAGGCCTCTTCTCTTCTCAAGAATATGAGAATCCGTGGCTTATGGAGCCTTCCCCTCAAGGATGGGCATTCCCATATCATCAATACTCCCTCCACCCATCCCTTACGCGTGGGAACGCCTCCTGGCCATCCTGTTCTTACCTCTCTCCTCTGCGTTCCAATGAAACAGGTCGACAGGGTGGCTGGCGTTCTCGTCTTAGCCAATAAAGAAGGTGGTTATGACGAAGATGACCAAGCGGCCGTCGAATCGCTGGCCGCCATCTTTATCGAAGCCCTCAGCCGGAGGCGAACAGAAAAGGCCATCCAGAACGAATCGGAAAAGCTCATGGCCATTATCTCGGGAATTGAGGAGGGCATTGCTTTTGCCAACAGCCAGGACATTATCCTTGAGGTCAATGATTATTTCTTGAACCTCTTCAACAAGAAACGCGAGGAAGTCATTGGCCGCCCGATCTGGGAATTCCACGGTAAGCAGACAGCTGACAACCTGAGAGCGTGTATCGACACTTTCAAGAAAAACGTATCCTCAGCCCCCTTTGAGATACAGAAAGCCATCGGCCAAAAAGAACTAATTTTTCGAGTCAAGCCTATCTATTCGAACGGCCATTACAACGGACTTCTGCTTAACTTGATCGACGTGACCGAGCTCGTCCGGACGAGGCGGCAAGCCCAGGAAGCGAACAAGGCCAAAAGCGAGTTCCTGGCCAACATCAGTCACGAGATCCGAACGCCGATGAACGGGATCCTCGGGATGACGGAACTGGCTCTGGACACCTCACTCACGCCCGAGCAAAAAGAATACATCCGGGGCATCAAGTCCTCTGCCGAGAGCCTGCTGAACTTGATCAACGACCTCCTCGATTTTACCAAGATTGAAGCAAGAAAGGTCGAGCTCGAATGGACAAACTTCCGCCTGGAGGATTTCATCTTTGAAACGCTCACCCCGTTAGCTATCCAGGCACATCGAAATAAGCTCGACCTCATTGTCGATATCCACCCCGAGCTGGATGCCCAACTCATTGGCGACCCTGGCCGGCTCCGCCAGATTCTCATCAACCTCGTTGGAAACGCCATCAAGTTCACACAAAAAGGCGAGATTGTCGTCCGGGTCGAGGAAGTCAGCAGTTCCTCCGAAGAAACGATGCTTCTTTTCACCATTGCCGACACAGGCATAGGGATTCCCGAAGATAAGCAAAAAATCATCTTTGATGTTTTCGCCCAGGCCGATAGCTCGATGACACGCAAGTTTGGCGGCACCGGTCTAGGCCTATCCATCTCCTCCCAACTGGTTGAGCTCTTAGGAGGGAAGATCTGGGTAGAGAGCCAGGTCGGAAAAGGAAGCAAATTCTATTTCACGACTCGCTTTCGGCGGGTCAAGGAATCAGCCGAGAAACTCTCCTCGCCTCTCCATTGGCAAGGAGAGAAAAACCGCCTTCTCCTGGTTGAAGACAACAGAGCTTCTCTCCATTTCTTAAACAGAATGGCCTCCTTCTGGGGATTCGATGTCACCTGCGCCGAGAGCGCTGACGAAGTTACTGTCCTCCTCGACGAAATCCGGGACAAGGAAAAGGCTACTCCTCTCATTCTCCTCGACGCCAACTTGCCCGGCCATGATAGCTTCCTCATTCTCGACTACATCAAGAACAACCCCTCTATCGCCAAATCGACGCTGGTGATGATGAATTCGAACAACAGTCGCATCGAAACCACTCCCTGGCTCAAGCTCGGGATTCGAGCGTGCTTAACTAAGCCCATCAAGCCATCTGAACTGAAGAGAAGCCTCCTCGAAGTACTCGGCCTCCCTTGGCCAAGCGTGCCCACTGTCCAGCCCGAGCAACCATCTCCGCCGGCTGAGCGCCCTCCCCAGACGTCGCTTCCCCGCCAGACGTTTCGGATTCTCATCGCCGAGGACAACCTGGTTAACCAGAAGGTGGCCATCTACATGCTCGAGAAGCAGGGTCATCAAGTAACAGGCGTGATGAATGGCCAGGAGGCATTGGCGGCCCTGGAAAAGGGAAATTTCGAGCTCGTCTTGATGGACGTCCAGATGCCCGTCATGGATGGATTCCAAGCGACCAAAGCCATTCGCGAGAAAGATAGGCAGACGGGAAATTACACGCCGATCATCGCCATGACCGCCCACGCCATGAAGGGCGATAAGGAAAAATGCTTGGCCATGGGCATGGACGGTTATATCTCCAAGCCGCTCAATTCCCAGCAACTGGCTGAAACGATTGCTCAGGTCATGAGCGAGAGACAATCCATGAGCGCCAAGAGCAAGCACACGGATGCCGCAAAAGGAAACATGACATGAAAATCCTTGTCGCTGAAGACGACCTGATTAACTCGAGAATTCTCGAAAAAAATTTGAAGAACTGGGGCTATGAGGTTGTCATCGCCCGAAGCGGTGAGGCAGCTTGGGAATGCCTCCAGGATGAGACTCTCCGGCTGGCCATTCTCGATTGGATGATGCCAGGTATGGATGGGACGGAAATCTGCAAAAAAATCCGCCGGCGGAAAAATTACAGGTACACCTACATCATCCTCCTTTCGGCCAAAGACCGGAAACAGGATATCATCGCCGGTCTCTCCTCTGGTGCCGACGACTATATGACCAAGCCCGTCAATTTCCTTGAGCTCCGTGCCCGCCTCCAGACAGGCCGGCGCATCATTGACCTCGAAGACAAGCTTCTCTTTGTCCAGCGGCAACTTAAAGACCTGGCCAGTCGCGATAGCCTAACCAGACTCTGGAATCGCGTCGAGATTGCCAGGTTTCTGCGGGAAGAGCTAGAGCGCAGTCACCGGGAGAAGAAGCCGGTGGGGGTCATCATGCTGGACATCGACTATTTCAAAAAGATTAACGATTTTTACGGCCATGACCTCGGCGACGAGGCCCTCCTGCAAATCATTTCCCGAATCGCCAAAAAAGTCCGCAAATCGGACAAAATAGGTCGATACGGGGGCGATGAAATTCTCATCGTTCTTCCAAATTGCAATGTCCTCGAGGTCCGTAAAATTGCTGAACGCTTGCGCACTTCCGTAGCTCGGCGTGGAATCAAAGCTGGAACAGAGCTCCTGCCCGTAACTATTTCAGCAGGCTGCGCGTCGAGCGACAGCCTTTCGCCGCCATCCGCCGAAAAGCTCATTCGTTCGGCTGACGCCGCTCTTCTCCAGGCAAAAAATCAGGGACGGAACTGCACTGTCGTCCACGATTTGGCCGTAGAAACCTTTGGGGAGGTCAAGAATGCCTAACCATGCTCATCCAGATTGGAATCTTACTATCAACTACCAGGAGGTGCTCGAAAGAGTCGGGGGCGACGCCAGCTTTCTCGAAGAGCTCCTCAAGATGTATATCGACGACTACAATGAAAAATCCCGACTTATCAAGGACGCCATCCATCGCCAGGATTTCGTTGCCGTCCAGAAGTTGGGCCACAGCTTGAAAGGTTCTTCGGCTAATTTGAGCTTGGCCTCTCTTCAGAAGGCTTCTTTGGCTCTCGAACTGGCCGGCCGGGACGAGAACCTGGTCCAAGCCCAGAAAGCGCTCGCTTGCCTGGAAACAGAATTCGCCAAGCTCAAGGACTACCTTCAGCAGAACCCTCCCCGACCTGAGGAGGACTGATTCGTCTGGCCAATCAAAAAAGGCCGGGACGCGGCAACTCGTGGGAAGCTGCCGCCTTTTTCTTCAAGGATTCAAGGAGTAAATTAAGATAGCGATATCCTGTCTCTCTTGCTTCGTCGCGGACGCGTATAACTCCGGCTAAGAAATTCCTCATTTTTGCCAAGTATATGTGCTGGATATATCGATCCTGGATATGATAGCCGGCTTCCACCCTTTCGGTCAAGCTCCCCCGTCGGGCGGACTGAGTCAAGAACTCCTCAAGCATGACGTTAGCTTCCTCGTCGCTATTCCCTTCAACGAGGAAAAGCTCGAATTCCTGTCCGTTCACCCGGTAGCTGGCCAAGTAGCCGTCGTGAAGAAAACCGTATCCCAGGAAGTTACGAAGGATAAATTTCTCGCTGTTGGCAATAAGCCCCGCGCGTGGGAACAACTGAAGTGCCTCTGGCCACGCTCCTTTTTCGCCGGCCAATTTCTCTACCTTTTGGGAAAAAAGCATGAGCACTCTCTCTGCGGCCTCCCCCATCTCGAAGCTGAGGAGCTTGACATATTTATCGGTTAGGACGAAGTTCAAGCTTCCGTCTTCTATGTATCCCTGAACCCCGACATCGAGGAATCGACTTTCCGGGTATCTTTCCGCACTATAAATGCCGAAGGCAGCCTTGGTCGAATCCAGGCGATAAATTTCCAGGGTCAAAGTGCCTGGCCCATCAGGCCTTTTATACTGGGCAACAACAAGCTCTTTGAATCCGTAGCTCAAATAGGATTCAGCCGCGCCATCGATGTATTCGAACAAGTTATCAGGCTGATAGAGCCGGGGCTCTTCCGCCAGCTCCCAACCGGGAACTTCGGGGAGGAGGGCGAGAAGAGAAGAGGAAGGCCGTGAGTCAAGCGGAGAAACAAGAAAGAGGAAGAACGCAAGAAACCAGCCGAGGTTGAACGCGCCTCTTCTGTTCATTATCTTCATTCTCCTTATTTGAGCTTATACAATTTACAATAGAAAGAATCTATTTTCAATTCAGCACCGGGCACGGCGATTGACAGAGTCTCTGATGTGGAGTAATTATGGAATTGGAAAATGAAGCCAACTCGAGTCGCCGTTATCCGCAGCCCCGGGGTGCTCAGCGCCGCTGGTGAGCTCAACCCTTCCCAGGTGGCTTTGATGGTCGAGCGCGGCCTGTCGCGACTCTTTGGCTCCCATGAGGCCAAGGAAGCGCTGCGCCTGGTCTTTAAGCCTTCGGATAGAGTCGGCATCAAGATCAACACGATTGCTGGCCGGCTTCTTTCGACTCGGCCCGAAGTCTGCCTCGCCCTCGTAACCCTGCTGACGAGGTCGGGTCTGCAGGAAAAAAATATCATCATCTGGGACAGGAGCAATCGGGAACTTCGTGAAGCTGGCTTCCGGCTAAGCCTGGACAGTCAACGGCTTAAGGTTTTCGCCACCGACACAGAAGGAGCTGGCTACGAAACAGAGCTCATTTCCCACGCCAATATCGGCAGCCTTTTCTCGACCATCCAGACTAACTTTGTCACGGCTTCGATCAGCCTGGCTATCCTCAAAGACCATGGTTTGGCGGGTATCACGGCCAGCCTGAAGAATTACTTCGGCGCCATCCATAATCCAAACAAATACCACGATGCCCACTGCAATCCTTATGTGGCGGAACTGTTCGACACCCCGCCCATAAAGAACAAGCACCGACTTTCCATCCTCGATGCTCTCCGTGTCCAGTATCACCGGGGTCCGAGCTTCCATGCTCAGTGGGCCGAACCGTGCGGGATGCTCATTTTTGCTGTCGACCCGGTAGCGGCCGATTCGGTCGGCTGGCGGGTGATCGAAGATCTTCGCGCCCGCAAAGGGCTTCCCTCCCTCGAGGAAGAAAGGCGAAAGCCCGAATACCTATCGACAGCTGAAAAAATGGGGCTCGGAGTGGCCAGCCTCAAGGAAATACAAATTCTTGAGGATGAGGTATAATAATATTAAACGGTAGGCTACTCATGAAGAGGAGGAATTTCGTCAAGACTCTGGCCGGTTCGAGCTTGCTTTTGGGTTCAGGAACAGGAGAATCGTTGTGGAACCTTTTCGCTTTCCAAGCCGAGCCCAACCTCTCTCGAGTCGAGGCCCGATACTATAAGAAACTCCCGGACAGGGAAATCGAATGCTTACTCTGCCCCCGACTCTGCCGCCTCGGTGACAAGGAGCGGGGCTATTGCGGTGTCCGGGAAAACGATGGGGGCATTTATTACACGCTCGTTTATGGGAAAGCCTGCACGATGAACGTCGACCCCATCGAGAAAAAGCCTTTCTTCCATTTTTTGCCGCGAACGAAATCCCTATCCATCGCTACGGCTGGCTGCAATGTCAACTGCAAGTTCTGCCAGAACTGGCAAATCTCCCAGGTCCGGCCTGAGCAAGTCCGCCATTTCGATTTACCCCCCACCGCTGTCGTCAACGCCGCCCTCAAGTTCGATTGTCCATCCATTTCTTATACCTACACAGAACCCATCGTTTTCTTTGAGTACATGTACGACACATCCATCGAGGCCCGTCGTCATAAAATTAAAAACTGTGTCGTCACCGGTGGGCACATCAGCCCTGAGCCCCTCCTCGACCTGACCAAAGTCGTGGAAGCTATTAAGATTGACCTCAAGGCTTACTCGGAGGAATTCTATAAGACCTATGTCCGGGGAGAGCTCAAGCCCGTCCTCGAGGCGATCAAGATCGTCCGCCAGAGCCAAGTCTGGCTGGAGCTTGTCTACCTGGTCATTCCCCAGCTCAACGACGACATGGAACAAATTCGGGCCATGTGTCGGTGGATCAGGAAGGAGGTTGGACCCGATATTCCCCTCCACTTCTCCCGTTTTCACCCCATGTATCTCATCAAGAACCTCCCTCCCACTCCGGTGTCGACTCTGGAGAAAGCCCGGAATGTGGCCAGGGAAGAAGGCCTCAATTATGTTTACATTGGGAATGTCCCCGGCCACATGGGTGAGCACACGTACTGCCCGCGCTGCCAGAACCTCATCATCCGGCGTCTTGGTTTCGACGTCGAAAAAATCGAGCTGGAAAACGGTAAATGCCGCTTCTGCCAAAACCCCATCCCTGGAATCTGGGCTTAAAGGATTCCTTCCCCCCTTTTCTCCTGGGATTTTTGGCAACCTCCTCCCAGATTCTCCTCCTTCGGGAGTTCAGTGCCCATTTCTACGGCAATGAGCTGACCTTCGGGGTCGTCTTGGCATCCTGGCTCCTCTGGGGGGGCTTGGGAAGCATTCTTGCTTCCCGCTGGTCTTTCCTTCAAAAAAACCTCTCCCAAATCTATTATGGGGTCATCTTTTTTATCGTCCTTTCTCTGGCCGGGGTGCGGGTTTTCCGTTTCATCATGCGGGTCCTCCCAGGTGAACTCATAGGCCTCCTGCCCGTCCTCGGGCTTTCTTTCGGCCTCTGTCTTCTCGTCAGTTTCCCTCTCGGAATGCTCTTTGTCCTCAACGTTGGGAAAGCTTCCGGACGAATCAACGACGTTTACAGGCTCGAATCACTGGGAGCCACCATCGCCGGGCTAACGGTCTATTTTCTCTTCCTGCCCCATTTCAGTGCCTGGCAGGCAGCCGCCTTAATTGGAGGAGCGGGGACGTGGCTTCTCTTTTCGCTCGTCGACAAAAAGAAAAGGCTGGTTATCCCGGCTCTTCTGACACTTGTTCTCACCGTGTTCATCTTTCTCGATATGCCCACACAAAGGCTTTACTGGCGGCCCTACCATCTTCTGGCCAGCCGGGACACCCGGTACGGAAAGCTTCAGGTCATCAAGACCGAGGAACAGACCTCTCTTTATAGCAATAGCGCGCCTGTTTATTCCCATCCTGATCGGGCTTCGGCTGAAGAATCTGTCCATTTCGCCCTCCTTCAGAAACCGGAAGCTGAAAGAATCCTCCTCATTGGCGGCGGGGCTGGAGGAACGTTGATGGAGATCCTCAAATACCCCATAGCCCGGGTCGATTATGTCGAACTCGACCCGGAAGTAATCCAACTCTCCAGGCTCTTCCTCCCTGAAGAAGAAAAAAGGGCCTTGAGCGACGCCCGGGTTCATCTTTTCTTTGAGGATGGACGCGCTTTCCTCCAAAAGGCCGACAATTCCTACGATGGCATTCTCATTTCCTTGCCCGATCCCAGCACGGCCCAACTCAATCGATTTTATACCCTTGAATTCTTCCGCCTGGCCAAGAGAAAGCTCACTTCAGCTGGGGTTCTCTCCTTCATTGTCGCCTCGGCGGAAGACTACATCGGAGGCGAGCTGGAGCTATTCTTAGCTTCTCTTTACCACACCCTGAAAGAAGTCTTTCCCCATGTCGAAGTCATTCCTGGCGCCAGGAATGTTTTCCTTGGCTCCTCGGAGTCGATTCAGGTGGAGCCTGAAGTGCTCGCCCAAAGGGTGGAAGCCCTTGGCCTCGAGACCCTGTATTTCACTCGCTCTTCTCTTTTATCCCGGCTCCATCCTCTGCGCCGCGACCGACTGGAGACAGCGATGAAATCGAGACAGAGCCGGGTCAACACGGACTTGGCCCCCATCAGTTTCTATTTCCAGATCATGCTCTGGAGCGCGCATTTCCGCGGTCTCGAAGTCAAGGGCCTCAAGTATTTCTCCCAACTCTCTCCCCTCTGGCTTCTTACTCTCCCCCTGGCCTTTTTTTGCCTTGTTTCCGTTTGGCTGCTCATCCGGAAGAAGAAAAGTCCATTGCCGCTTGTCCCCTTGGCCGTCATGGGTTTTACGACGATCATCACAGAAATCATCCTCCTCGTCTGGTTTCAAGCTCTTTATGGATACCTTTATGGCGCTATTGCCCTCCTCCTCTCCATTTTTATGCTCGGGCTTTATATAGGAAGCTGGGTCAGGTCGAAAAAACGGAGTTTCTCCTTCCGCCAGTTGGCTCTTATCCAGGCTGGATTTCTTTTCCTTCTTCTCGTTTTCCTAATAATGATGCGGGCAAGACCGCCCGAGGTTCTGGCTTTTCTCATCCTCTTCGCCCTGGGTTATCTGGGAGGCGACCTCTTCATTGTCTCGAACCAGCTCTATCTTAAATCCAAAGCCGATTACGGTCTCGGCTACGGGCTGGACCTTCTCGGTTCTTTTGGAGGGGCTTTGCTCACGAGCACCTTGCTCATCCCTCTGACGGGCTTGCCTTTCGTTTTGATAAGCATCTTCTTGCTCAACCTCATGTGTCTCTTTCTTCTTCTGTTTTTTGGGGGGCATTAGCACTTCACCTCCTGATTTTCTTGACAGCAAATTCAAATTGTGGTTTACTGAAGGGTCATTTTTGGCCAGGAAAATGCATCAAAACCAAGCCAACTTGAATTTTTGGGGTGGAAAGAGAAATAACAATGAGAGTTACCCTATCCAAGAAAAAGATTAGGGATAGTTTTGTTGAAAAAGTGGAGGAATTGAGCGGCCAAAAACTTCTGGCCTGCTACCAGTGCGGCAAGTGTTCGGCCGGCTGTCCGGCTGTTTCCCAGATGGACATTTTGCCCAACCAAATTATCCGGTTCGCTCAGCTTGGCCTAAAAGATGAGCTCCTTCAATCTCGATCCGTTTGGGTCTGCGCTTCCTGCTATACATGCAATGTGCGTTGCCCAAAGGGCATCAAGATCGCTGAGGTCATGGAAGCCGTTCGTCAGATTCTGCTCCGCAAGCGATGCGATCATGTTGAGGTGCGTGAGCTCTCCGATGAGGAAAAAGCGAGCGTTCCACCGATTGCCCTCATCAGCAATTTCCGTAAGTTCACTTCGTAAAATGGCCATCATAACAGTTCAATTCATATTTTTAGGAAATTATGATGAAAATAAGTTATTATCCGGGCTGCACTCTGAAGAGCAATGCTAAGAATTTTGAAGATTCGACATTATGCTCCCTAAAAGAGCTCGGCCTTGAGGTCGAAGAGCTCAAGCGCTGGAACTGCTGCGGCACGGTTTACTCCTTAGCTGCTGATGACCTGATCCATCATCTTGCTTCTATCCGTAACCTCATCCGGGTTAAAGAAAGCGGCTCGGATTCCGTCCTCACCCTCTGTGCGATGTGCTACAACACCCTCAAAAGAGTCAATGAAAGAATCAAGGCCGACCCGGAGAGTTTGACGAAAATCCACAAGTTCATGGATGAGGAGAAAATCGCCTATGCTGGGGATATCCGCATCCGCCATCTTCTCGAGCTTCTCCGCGACGACATCAAGCTGGACACGATCGCCCAGAAGGTCCGGCGGCCCCTAAGGGGCCTGAAGGTCGCCAGCTACTACGGTTGCCTCCTCGTCCGCCCCAAAGAAATTGGCCTCGATGATCCCGAGAACCCGATGATTTTAGAACACCTGATGGCCGCTCTGGGCGCTCAGCCCGTCGACTTCCCTTACAAGACCGAATGCTGCGCTTCTTACCAGACAGTCGACAAGCCGGAGGTGGTGGCCGAGCGGACTTACAGGATCCTCAACTCGGCTCGCGAGCAGGGTGCCGAAGTCGTGGCTGTCAGTTGCCCTCTTTGCGCTTTTAACCTTGACCACCGGCAGAAAGAGACAGCTCGCTTGTATCCCGAATTCAAGACGATGCCCGTTCTCTATTTCACTCAACTCCTGGCTATGGCGCTCGGCTGCGCGGAGAAAGATTTGCGTCTCGACCTCCATTATATTGACCCCAAGCCTTTGCTCGTCGAAAAAAGCTTGATGTGAGAGGAAACATGGTTTATTTTGGTGACCTCAAACCGAAAAAGGGCAAGATCCACATCGATAGAGAACGCTGCAAGGGATGCGGATTTTGCGTTGAGTATTGTCCCCGCGATGTCCTTGAGCTTTCTGAGGAATTCAACCGAAAAGGCTATCACCCGCCCCGCATTGTCCACGAAGAAAACTGCTGCTATTGCCAGCTTTGCGAGGCCATCTGCCCAGAATTTGCCCTCTACGTGACTCTCATGAAAGAGGAGGAAGAAGGTGAAAAAAGTGAAAGCCGATCCTAAGGGTGTTCTCACCGGCGCCCATTACCTCGACGGCGATTTTGCCATCGCCGAGGGAGCCTTAGCTGCCGGTTGCCGCTTTTTCGCCGGCTATCCCATTACCCCCTCGACCGAAACGGCGGAAAGATTCGCCGAAAGAATCCCCTACGTGGGTGGAGTTTTCATCCAGATGGAGGACGAAATTGCCTCTGTCGCCGCCCTCATCGGAGCCTCATGGGCTGGCGTAAAATCCATGACCGTCACTTCTGGACCCGGTTTTTCCTTAATGATGGAAAACATCGGCCTCGCCGCCATGATGGAAGTCCCCATCGTCATCGCCAACGTCCAGCGAGGAGGCCCATCGACGGGGCTGCCGACTCTGACAGGCCAAGCGGACATGATGCAGGTCAGATGGGGCTCTCACGGCGACTACGAAATCATCGCCCTCTCCCCTGATTCGCCGCAGGAGTGTTTCGACCTGACCATCAAGGCTTTCAACCTCTCGGAAATGTATCGAGTGCCGACATTCCTCATGACCGACGAGTGCGTCGGCCATATGCACGAGAAAGTTGTCATTCCCCCCGCTGACGAAATTGAGGTCGTAGAGAGAAAATGGTATGAGGGCCCCAAGGATAAGTACCGACCCTACAAGCCGGACAAAGACCTCGTGCCGTTTATGGTTAAAGCCGGCGATGGCTACCGTTTCCACACGACCGGCTTAACCCACGATGAAAGAGGCTACCCCATCATCAACGCCGAATGCCAGGATTGGTGCGTCCGACACATCAACGATAAAATCCGAAAAAACGCCCACAAAATCATTGAATACAGGGAAGAAGAGACAGATGGCGCTGAAGTAGTGGTCGTCTCCTACGGGATCACCTCGCGAGTGGCTGTTAAGGCGATCCAGGAAGCGAGAAAGGCGGGCATCAAAGTTGGCACACTCCGGTTGATCACCGTCTGGCCCTTCCCCGAGGAACGGATAAGGGAACTGGCAAAAAAAATCAAGGCTTTTGTCGTTCCGGAAATCAACCTCGGCCAAATTCGTCGTGAGGTTGAACGCTGCGCTTTCGGCCAAGCGCCGGCCATCGGTGTTCCCCACTGCGGCGGCTGGGTCCATGACCCTAATGATATTTTAAAAGCAATCAAGGAGGCAGCTCGATGAGGGAAGAGGATCGGCTCGAAGAAAGAAACCCGATGGAAGAATTCTTGCGCATGGACCGGATTCCTCACATCTGGTGTCCGGGATGCGGCATCGGAACGGTCGTTAGCTCCTTTGCTAGCGCCCTGCGCAAGAGCAACATTAACCTGGATAAGGTGGCTATCGTTTCGGGCATCGGCTGCACGGGGAGAGTGGCCGGCTATGTCCGACTCGATTCTTTCCACACCACCCATGGCCGGCCTATTCCCTTCGCCACAGGTTTGAAGCTGGGCAACCCTGAGCTCAAGGTCGTTGTCTTCAGCGGTGATGGAGACATTGTTGGCATTGGCGGCAATCACTTCATCCATGCCGCCCGGCGGAACATGGACATACTGGTCATTTGCGTCAATAATTTCAATTACGCGATGACCGGCGGCCAGGTGGCCGCGACCACCCCCATCCAGGCTAACCTTTCCACCGCTCCCTACGGGAACTATGAATATCCCTTCAATCTTCCTTACTTAGCCGATGCTTGTGGCGCTACTTATGTCGCTCGCTGGACGGCACTCCACTTGCGGCGGGTAACTAAATCCATTCAGGAAGCCCTGGCCAAGAAGGGTTTCTCCTTCATCGAGGTCATCACCCCCTGCGTCACCCTCTACGCCCGCCGTAACCGTCTCGGCGACGGCCTCAACCTCCTCAAGTATTACTACGAGAATTCGGACATCCAGCACGGCGCGGATACGCGCACTCTGGACATCAGCTACCAGGGCAAGATTATTGTCGGTAAGTTCATCGACCGAGAAAAACCGACTTTCCTGGAATGCATGAATACCCATTTGAAGAAAGTCCTGGGCGATAAATATCAGCCCTATGGAGAGTGAGCCATGAAAGAAATTCGTTTCTCTGGATACGGCGGGCAGGGAATCATCCGCTGCGGCCTCATCACCGGCAAAGCGGTTTCCCTGTTTGATAATAAATACGGCACGATGACTCAGAGCTTCGGACCCGAGGCAAGGGGAAGCGCCTGCAGCTCCCAGCTCGTCATTTCTGATGACCGCGTTCTTTATCCCTACATCACTCGGCCAGAAATCTTGGTGGCTATGTCCCAGGATGCCTATGAAAAATACGAGCCCGAATTGAGGGAAGACGGCATCCTCATCATCGACACGGACCTCGTCAAAATCCGTCCTCCTCGGGCCAAGATCAAAGTCTTCAGCATTCCCGCGACCCGCTTCGCCGAAGAAATGGGCAACCGGATTTTTGCCAATTTGGTGATGCTCGGGTTCTTCACGGCGATAACGAAGGCCGTCACACCCGAGGCGATGAAAAAGGCGTTACCTGGCCTTGTCCCCAAGAGATTCTTAGAATTAAATATCCGAGCCTTCGAGAGAGGTTACGATTATGGCCTGGAACAGCTGCGCCAGACGGGTCAACCGCAGGTTGAAGAAAAGGCAGAAACCCCGACGGCCAAGCTCGCTCCAGCTAAAGCCAAGAAGGGTAAGCCATGAAACGCACAGGAGTTTTTGTCTGCCACTGCGGCATCAATATCGCCGGTACAGTGGATGTCAAGAAAGTCGCTCAGGAGCTCATCAAACATCCCGGTGTTGTTCATGCCGAGGATTATGTCTACATGTGCTCGGACCCGGGGCAAAACCTCATTGTCCAGGCTATCAAAGAGAAAAAATTAAGCAACGTCGTCGTCGCCTGCTGCTCGCCGACTCTCCACGAGACAACCTTTCGCAAGGCTTCGGGGTTGGCTGGACTGAATGCCTATCGTTGCGAAATTGCCAACATCCGGGAGCAATGTAGCTGGGTCCACAAGGAAAAAGACAAAGCCACCCAGAAAGCCATCAAAATCACCAAGAGCGCTGTAGAAAAAGTCCATCGGAATGAATCCCTCGAGGCCGTCAGCGTCCCCGTGACGCGCAAGGCCCTTGTCATCGGCGGGGGGATTGCCGGCATCCAGGCTTCTCTTGATTTGGCCAATAGCGGGTTTGACGTCATTCTCGTGGAGAAAAGCCCCTCCATCGGCGGCCATATGATCCAGCTTTCCGAGACTTTCCCCACCCTGGATTGCTCCCAGTGCATCCTTACTCCCAAAATGGTCGAGGCTTCCAAGCATCCAAAAATCAGGCTGATGACCTACTGCGAAGTCCAGGATGTCTCCGGGTATGTGGGCAATTTCAAAGTCAAGATCCTGAAGAAGCCGACTTACGTCGACCCCGATAAGTGCAACCTCTGCGATGAGTGCACGAAGGTCTGCCCCATCGTTGTCCCCAGCGAGTTTGAACTCGGGCTGACGGGAAGAAGAGCCATTTATATCCCCTTTCCTCAAGCCATTCCGGCTTCCTACACCCTCGACATCAACGCGTGCCCCGGCCTTTTGCCCATCGCCTGCGGCAAGTGCGCCGACGTCTGTGAGGCCAAGGCCATTGACTATGATATGAAGCCACAAATCATCGAAGAAGAAGTGGGGGCGATTATCGTGGCCACTGGCTATGACCTTTATGATAAAGAGAACATGGCCGAATATGGATACGGGAAGTACCCTGATGTTCTCGACGGGCTTCAGTTCGAGCGACTTTGCTCTGCGTCAGGCCCCACGAGAGGCCAGATTCTCCGTCCCTCTGACCACAAGGAACCCAAAGAAGTCGTCTTCATCCAGTGCTCGGGCTCGCGTGACCCTGAAAACCACTGCGCTTACTGCTCCAAAATCTGCTGCATGTATACAGCCAAGCACGCCATGCTCTACAAGCATCATGTCCATGACGGACAAGCGTACGTCTTTTACATTGACATCCGCTCTGGCGGCAAAGGCTACGAGGAATTTGTCCAGAGAGCCATCGAAGAGGATGGCGTCGTCTACCTGCGGGGCAAAGTGTCGAAGGTTTTCGAAGATAAGGGCAAGCTCAAAGTCTGGGGAGTCGATACGCTGACGGGCAAACACATCGAAATTGCCGCCGACATGGTTGTTCTCGCCCAGGCGATGCGTCCGGCCAAAGGAGCCCAAGAACTGGCCAAGAAGCTCAAACTGGCCCTGGACAAGGACGGCTTCTTGGCGGAAGCGCATCCCAAGCTGCGGCCAGTCGAAAGCGTCACCTCGGGCGTTTTCCTGGCGGGAGCCGCGCAAGCTCCCAAGGACATCCCTGAGGCCGTGGCCCAGGCCAGCGGTGCTGCCGCCAAGGCGGTGGCTGTTCTCTCCCAGGAGAGACTCTACCACTCCCCAACCGTGGCCAAAGTCATCCCCACCCTCTGCACAGGCTGCGGGATGTGCGTCCAAGTCTGTCCCTATGATGCGATCGCCTTGAAGGATGATAAAGCAGAGGTCAACGAAGTCCTCTGCGAGGGATGCGGAACCTGCTCGGCCACCTGCTTGCGGGCGGCCATCCAGGTGAAGAACCTGACTTTGAGCCAGGTTCACGATATGATCAGCGCGTGTCTGGGAGGCTGAGGATGGCGGAGGAATTCGAACCGAAAATTGTTGCTTTTCTGTGCAAGTGGTGTTCCTCGGCCGGGAGCGACATGGCCGGTGTATCACGGATGGAATATCCGCCCAACGTCATCCCCATCCAGGTCATGTGCTCCGGGAGCGTCTCCCCTCTCTACATCTTTACCGCCTTCAATAAGGGCGCTGACGGTGTGCTCGTCTCGGGCTGCCATCCTGGCGATTGCCATTACATCAAAGGAAACTACTACGCCCGGCGGCGCATCTATTTTGTCAAGAAACTCCTGGAGTTCATCGGGCTGGAGCCAGAGAGGTTCCAGATGTCCTGGGTCTCGGCTGCCGAGGGCACCAAATATACCCAGGTGATCAAGGATTTCGTCAAAGAGCTCAAACCGCTGGGTCCCCAGGCAAAATTGAGGAGAAACCCCTGATGGCTAATTTCGAGGACCTCAAGGAGGAGGCGAGGAAGCTCCTGCGTGAAGGGAAAATCAAATACCTCATCGGCTATGGGACGGGCGGCAACGGCTGGCAGGCCATTCCCGTGTTCATCAAGACTCCAGAGGATGTCGAGAAGCTCGTCTGGGACCCGACGTGCGTTCACAACCTGGCGCGCTTCCTCGTTGACGAGAAGAGAAGAAAAGCCAGGCAGAAGCAACCCGACAAAAGGCCGGTGGGGGTAGTAGTCAAGGGCTGCGACAGCCGGGCCATCGTCGTTCTCCTCCAAGAAAAATTCATCGACCGTCAGGATATCTACGTCCTCGGCGTTTCTTGCGAGAAAGCCGGCGTCATCGATGACCACAAGCTTGCCCGAAAGCTGGGAGGGAAAAAACCCAAGAAAATCGAGCTGGCCGCCGACCGGTTCCTCATCACGACGGCGGACGGAAAGGTCGAATTCCCGGTCGAGGAGCTCCTGGCCGAGCGTTGCCTGGAATGCCAGGCCAACTTTCCAGTCCTCTACGACATCCTGGCGGGCGAAAAAACCAGGAAGGCGGTGGACAAGCCCTTCGGGTCCGTCGAGAAAATAGAAGCGCTCGGCCAGGAAGAAAGGTGGCGTTTCTGGAAAGAGCAACTCGACAAGTGCATCCGTTGCTATGCCTGTCGGTCGGTTTGTCCGATGTGTTACTGCGATGAATGCGTCGTCGACAGCATCAACCTGGCTGTCACAGCCGACACGACGGCTGAGGAAAAAGCCCACAAGGTGAAGTGGATCCAGAGGTCAGCCGAGTCATCCGAGAATTTCGTCTACCACCTCGTTCGGGCCATTCATCTGGCTGGCCGATGCATCGACTGCGGTGAATGCGAAAGGGCCTGTCCGCTGGATATTCCCCTTCGCTTTCTCAACAAGAAGCTGGAAAAGGAGGCCAAGGAGCTCTTCGGCTACGAGGTTGGCTTCGACCCCGCCCAGCCGCCGCTCATATCCTCCTTCAAAGACGATGACCCTGGAGATTTCATCAGGTAAGATGATGGACAAGATACTTGAAAAAAAGTCCTTGCCTCTGTGGATGGAAAAGCTCAATGCTTGGACGGTTTATGCGCCGAGAAAAGATGAAAACGAACGCTGGAATTACGAAATCATCGACCATGCCCCCGCCAGCCTCGAGCTTGCCGTAACCACACTTCCGGCCAAAGCGCTTATCTTTCCTCAGCGCGAAGTCTTCCTCGAATTCTCGAAAACAATCGAGGGGAATCGCGAGACCCTTGAGGTCAGAGAAGTCTTGCCCAACGGCAAGCCATTCGTTATTTTCGGCGTCCGGCCCTGCGATGCCCGGGCTATCTGGCTCCTGGATAGAGTTTTTGGCGGCGACTTTACCGACCCTTACTACTGGAAGCGTCGGAGCCAAGCTTCGCTCATCGGTTTGGCCTGCCACACGCCGCCCTGGGAGAATTGCTTTTGCCTTTCCGTCGAGGGTTCACCCCACGGCGAAGAAGGGCTTGACATCTTGCTCACCGACTTAGGGGATAGCTATTATGTAAAAACCCTTTCGACCAACGGAGAAAAGCTCGTCCAGGCGGCGAGAGAACTCTTCAAAGAGCCCCAACCGGACGACAAGAAGAAAGTCCAGGCCAGGCACGCCGAAGCGAGGAAAAAGCTCGTCCGCGGGGTCAAGGGGACGAAAAAGGAGAGGGCCGCAGCTCTCCAGGGCCTGTTCGATTCGTCTCTCTGGGATGAGGAATCGATGAGCTGCATCCAGTGCGGCATCTGCACCTATCTCTGTCCTTCCTGCCATTGCTTTGACATCAACGACGAAGTCGACTCCATATCCCCCTTGCGCGGCAAGAGGGTTCGGACATGGGACAACTGCCAATTCCCCGATTTCACCATGCATTCTTCCGGCCACAACCCCCGACCGGACAAGGCGTCGCGTCTTCGCCAGAGGGTTCTCCATAAATTTCGCTATTTTGTCGAGAATTTTGACCAGGTTATGTGCACGGGCTGCGGCCGTTGCATCAGCCTCTGCCCGGTTGGGATCGACATCATCAAAGTCCTGGACAAGGTAAGCAACCATGGAGCCTAACGTCTACATCCCCAAGCTGGCCAAGATCATCCATATCAAGGAAGAAGTGGGAGGGGCGAGGGCGATCAAGACATTCCGGACTGTCTTCGTCAACGGCGACGGCTTCAGCCACCGCTGTGGCCAGTGCGCCATGCTTTCCGTCTTTGGCAAGGGTGAGAGCATGATCTCCATCTCCTCTTCCCCCCTTGTTAAGGACTACCTCCAGTTCAGCATCTTGAAGATGGGGAGGGTAACTACGGCCCTCCACGAGATGGAAGTCGGCGACTTGGTCGGCATTCGCGGCCCCTATGGCAACGGCTTTCCCGTTGAAGCATGGACGGGGAAAAACCTGGTCTTTATTGGCGGCGGTATCGGCCTGGCTCCCATTTGGTCTGTGCTCCAGACTGCCCTGGCCAAGAAGGAAGAATACGGCGAGCTCACCCTTATCTACGGCGCCAGGACGTCGAAGGATATTGTTTTTAAGGAGGAGCTGGCGGACTTGAAGAAGCAGATGACTGTCCATTTGTCTATCGACGTGGCCGAGCCAGAATGGACAGAGTTCGTCGGGTTCGTTCCCCAGAACGTCTTGGACAAGAAGCCCGATCCTTCCAACACCATCGCCATCACCTGCGGCCCTCCCATTATGATCAAGTTCGTCATCAAAGCGCTTCAGGACCTCAAGTTCGCCGATAACCAAATTTACACGACCGTGGAAAACAAAATGAAATGCGGTATCGGCAAGTGCGGCCGTTGCAACATCGGCCAGCACTATGTCTGCAAGGACGGTCCCGTCTATTCCTGGGCGGAGCTCAAGAAGTTGCCGCAAGAATACTGACACCGAAGACTTTAGTAACGGGAAGGAGATCAAACGATGGCTAAAAAGAAAGCGACACCGAGAAGAGATGCCAAGCCGGTACGGCCGATGAAAAAGAAGGCCGAGCCAGCTGAACCCCCCAAGAAAATGGTCACCGTCTACATCATGGGCAAGGCCCATAAGGTTCCGGCTGAGGCCACCATCATGGGGGCCATCGAATACGCCGGCTATCAGATCAAGCGGGGCGCTGGCTGCCGGGAAGGCTTTTGCGGGGCTTGCGCGACCGTCTATCGCCTCCCCGGGGATTACAAAATCTATACCGGCCTCGCCTGCACCACCCTCGTCCAGGAAGGCATGTGGCTTTCCCAGCTTCCCGTCATCCCGGCCCAGAAGCCTGTCTACGACATCGAGAAGCTGGAGCCGAACGTCACGGCTTTCCAGAAGCTCTACCCGGAGATCTTTCGCTGCGTCGCCTGCAACACCTGCACTAAGGCCTGCCCCCAGGGGTTGGAGGTGATGGATTACATCCAGGCCGCCATTCGAGGCGACATCGAAAAGGTCATGGACCTTTCCTTCGACTGCCTCTGCTGCGGGCTGTGTGCTATCCGCTGCCCAGCGGAGATTGTCCATTACAACGTCGGCCTGCTGGCCAAGAGGCTCTATGGCCGGTATCTGGCCAAGAAAAGCCCTGAGCTCGAGCAGAGAATTAAGGAAATCCGCCAGAAGAAATTCGACAGGGAATACAAGGAGCTGATGGCCTTGAAAAAAGACGAGCTCAAGAAGAGATACTACGCTCGAGACATCGAATAAAAGGAGTGTGCGATGTATCCCGAATATATGAGAGAATCCCTGAACCTCGTTGAAAAGACGAGACCGCATCGGCTGGAGCTCGAGAAATCGGGAAAGCCAGTTTTCCCGCCCATGACAGCCGAGGAAAGAGAGGAGGTTCTCAACAGGTTTCACCCCGATTACAGGCCGGAGGCCAGGCGCGTCGTCCGGATCGGACCCAACAAGGGTGAATTCCTCACGACCGAAGTGGCCGACATGCTCGAATCCCACAGCCGTATCAAGCCAGAGCTTTTCGACCTCTCCCGTCCTGATTTCGAGACCGATATCCTCATCATTGGCGGCGGAGGCGCCGGTTGCGCAGCGGCCATCCTGGCCATGCAGAACGGAGCCCGGAGCATCATCTCGACCAAGCTACGGCTCGGAGATGCGAACTCGATGATGTCCCAGGGCGGGATGCAAGCCGCGGTCAAACCCCAGGACTCGCCGACCCGCCATTTCCTCGACGCCATAGGCGGCGGCCACTTTGACAACAAGCCTGAACTCGTTCGGGCTCTGACTGAGGATGGACCCGAAGTCGTGAAATGGCTCGAGGATCTCGGCGTCGTCTGGGATAAAAACCCCGATGGCTCCTTGCAGGTTCTCCACGGAGGCGATACGTCCCGCAAGAGGATGCACTCCTGCCGCGATTATACCGGGGCCATGATCATGCGCACCCTGATGGACGAGGTCCGCAACCATCCGGACAAAATCACCATTCTCGAGTTCATGCCCACGGTCGAGCTCCTTCTCGACACCCGCGGCCGCTGCGCCGGCGGCATACTTTACAACATGGAAACAGAGGAATACTTTACGGTCAAGGCGAAAGCGACCATCATTGCCACCGGCGGCTATGGTCGTCTCCATATTCGCGGCTTCGACACGACCAACCATTACGGAGCCACCGGCGATGGCCTGGTCATCGCCTACCGAGCAGGGGCCAAGCTGCTCTACATGGATTCCGTTCAGTACCATCCCACGGGAGCGGTTTTCCCGGAGCAAATTGCCGGCTTCCTCATTACGGAAAAAATCCGTGGCGCCGGAGGCCAGCCGGTTAACAAGTTTGGCGAGCTCTTTGTTTTCCCTCGGGAGCCCCGCGATGTTGAGAGTGCGGCCTTTATCCGGGAATGCCTGGAAAGAAAGAACGGCATCCAGACACCGAGCGGCCGATGGGGAGTCTGGCTCGACTCTCCCCTGATCGAAATCATCCGAGGCTCGGGTTACCTGGCCAAGAATTTCCCGGCTATGGTCCGGCAGTTTATCCGCTACAACATCGACATTACCAAGGAGCCGATGCTCGTCTATCCTTCGCTTCACTACCAGAACGGCGGCATCGAAATCAACGACCGGTGCGAAACGAATATCCCCGGCCTTTTTGTCGCTGGCGAGGCCTCGGGCGGTGTCCACGGCCGGAACAGGCTGATGGGCAACTCGGTCCTTGATTACAACGTCTTTGGTCGGCGAGCCGGGCGTTTTGCGGCCGAGTACGCGAAATCCGTAACTCTGGGCCAACTGACCCTCGACCATGTCGCAGCTTATGAACAGGAGCTCAAGAAGGCCAGAATAAGGACAGACAGGATCGCCCCCGTGCTCCTTCCTTCCTACACGCCCGAAGAGGTTCGCAAACGCCAGCTTACGGCCCACTACGAGGGCACGCTGCGCTGATCGATTGCCGGTCGTCCGTCAAGCTTTAGCAAGATAGAGATTCATGGGTTCTGGGTTAATTATATTATTCCTATAGATTTAATGGGAATAATAGAGATTATCTTGACTTTACCGTCCAGGAGCTGACCGAGAAGGAAAGGGTTCCCGCATCCTCGATGATAAGATGAGATGGAGAGATAAGGGGCTGCTTTCGTGACGTCACCCCTAATGTCAAGAGCGGATGCTTGAACAAGAAAATTTTTGACATCCTCTCTCACCTGGTGTATATAAATAAGCAATGCATTGAGCTTGGATTTTTAGCATGGGAAGGGCAATCGCCGAAAGGACGTGTTGTCGGCGGAGACCTTCTCTTCTCTTTCGAGCATGCTTGGCTGGGGAGAAGCTTTTTCCCGAGGAGGGGGAGCATGGATGAAAGCAAAATCGAAAGACGAGCCTGCGTCCGGTTCAAGATACCCGGGGCAACGGTGAGCTACCAGAAAAAGAGCCTGTTCTTCACCAAACCTGGCTTCATCGAGGAATTCTGCCCTCTCCTCGATATCAGCCGCGGTGGAGTGCGCTTCTTAGCTCAGAACTCGCTCAAGCCGAATACCGAAGTCCAGCTCAAGATATCCATTCCCGGGGAGCGGATTCCTTTTACCATGAAAGGAGCTGTCAAGTGGGCTTCCCCGGCAGAAGGAAAAACCTATAAGTATCAAGTTGGAGTTCAATTCCATCCTTACGGGGAAGCAAAGGGCCAGAACCTCCCCGCTAACCTGGTCAAAATCATTGCCCTCGAGCAAAAATTCATCGACAAAGAAGAGGGCGGAGAGCCGCCCGATTCGAACAAGGACGAATTCCAGATTTGAGGCGGAGCCTCTCTCCTGCCGCCCCCCTTACTTCTCGCCTTCAACGACGATCTGGGAATAGTCCGCGACGCGGAGCAAGAGCTGGCTGATAGCTTGAAGCAGGGCCAGGCGGTTGCGCCGCGTTTTCTTATCCTCAGCCATCACGAGAACCCGGTTGAAGAAGGTGGTCAGGGGGCCATGGAGCTTGAGGATCATGCTCTGGGCTTTTCCAAAATCGCCTGCTTCGAGGAGAGGCCCGACATTCTTTTCGATGATGGAAAACATCGCATGGAGCTCCTTCTCCTCCCTGGCCTCGAACAGCTCAGGAATCACCATGGAACGAGGGGCGTCCCGGATGATGTTGTTGACCCGTTTGGCCATGAGGACGTAGGGAACAAAAGAAGGGCTCTGGCGGAGGGTCTCCAGAGCCTTAAGCCTCCGACCAGCAAAGTAAACGTTATCGATGCCCGCGCCCAAGGCCGCGTTGATAAGGTCATAACGGTAACCTTGCGTTTCAAAAATGGAGCGCAGCCGCTGGTTAAAGAGGTTAAGACAGTCATCGAGGACCTCGGCCGGCGGCCTGAGCGGAAGCTCGCCGTAATGGGAAAGAGCCTTTCTTAGAAGCTGATTTAAAGAAAGGACAAATTTCTTTTCCAGGATGATTCGGCAAACGCCGTTGGCATTCCGGCGGATGCCGAAGGGGTCGCTGGAGCCAGAGGGAAGGATGCCCAGACCAACGACGCCGACGAGAGAATCCAGCTTGTCCGCCAGGGAAAGCACCGCGCCTCCCAAGGAAGCGGGCAAGCTGTCCTCCAGGCCAATAGGTTTATAGTGTTCATAGATGGCCTGAGCCACGGCCTCCGGATATCCTTCCGCCCTGGCGTAAAGGCCGCCCACGACGCCCTGGAGAGCCGGGAATTCCTTGACCATTTCCGTAAGCAAGTCGGCCTTGCACAGTTCAGCCGCCGTGAGAGCATCTTTCTTCAACTTGGGCTCATCAATCTTCTCACAGATGTAGCTGGTCAGTGCTTTCAATCGCCCAACTTTGTCCTTGTAAGTGCCAAGCTTCTCCTGGAAAATTATCCGGGCCAACCCTGGTCCTCTTTTGGCCAGGGGAACTTTCCTGTCCTGTTCCCAAAAAAACTTTGCGTCCTCGAGTCTGGCCAGGAGAACCCTCTCATTTCCCTGGCGAATGAGCGACCGCGGGTCCCCGGGCGCGTCGGCCACGCCGATAAAATGAGGCAACTGGCGACCGCTTCTGACCACGGAAAAGAGCTTTTGGCCCTCGCGCATCGCCGCGCTCAGCACTTCGAGCGGCAGCTTGAGATAAGGGGACGGAAATGTGCCCATGAACACATAGGGATTTTCCACATCATAGACGAGCCTGTCCAGGAGTTCATCATCAGGATGGAGGGAGGCGCGCCATCGCCGCAGCCTCTTGTCAATATTACGACAAATGATCTCCTTTCTTTCGGCGGGGTCGAGAATGACTTTGTTTTGGCGGAGCAAGCTCTTGAATTCAGCAAAAGATTTGACCGGAAGCTTGTGGGGGGAGTGGAGCTTATGGCCGGTGGTGAAACCTGTCGAAACGAGGCCGGCCAGTGAAAAGGTGACAGGCTCTCCTCCCAAGAGACAGAGGATGTTTCTGATCGGCCTCGAAAACCGCAATGTCCCCTCCCCCCACCTCATCATTTTGGGGAAGGAGAGGGAAGAGAGGATGGACGGGAGAAGCTCGGCCAAAATTTCTTCAGCCCCTCGGCCAGAGATGGCCTTCTTCACTCCAACATACTCGCCCCGGGGCGTCGGGATAACCTCCAGCCTGTCCACGGCCACTCCCTGAGCCCGGGCAAACCCTCGGGCTGCCTCGGTGGGCGAGCCATCAGCA
This sequence comes from uncultured Eubacteriales bacterium, assembly GCA_964445305.1. GTDB lineage: Bacteria > Acidobacteriota > Aminicenantia > Aminicenantales > UBA8522 > CAYUKK01. Next base: position 13,756 of record CAYUKK010000005.1, on the reverse strand, counting down.
CCATAAGCCACGGCTTTGGGAGGGCCAACGACCACTTCTTCCTTGCTCTCCTGCCGGGGCGGGATGTCGGCAACGACCACGAGCCGCCGGCAGGTGCCGAAAGTGCGGAGGCCCTGGACGGGCAAGCGAGCCGCGATAAGCTCAGCTTTGAGCTTCTCTTCGAGCTGGGCCAATCCAGCTTTGATGTGGGAAGCGGGCATCTCTTCGGTGATGATTTCGAGCAAGAACTCCATCAGCGGCTTTCCTCCGCCCGGATATACCGTTGAGCTAAGGAGTTGACGAGGGCTCGGACTTCGCCAATCATCTTAACCCTTTCCGTCACGCCGATGGCCCCCCTGGCGTCAAGAAGGTTAAAAAAATGGGAACACTTGAGACACATATCATAAGCAGGCAAAAGGAGGTTCCTTTCGATAAGCGAAGCCGCTTCCTCTCGGGCTAAGCTGTAAAACGTCTGCAACCGGCGAATATCCGCCTGGTTGAAATTGTATTCGGAAAACTCTCTTTCTTCTCGCAGCCTCAAATCCCGGTAGGTGACTTTGCCCGACCAGTCGAGCTCGTAGAGGTTGTCCTTTCCCTCGAGAAACATCTCCAAACGCTCCAGGCCGTATGTGATTTCAGCCGGAACAGGGAAAAGTTCGATTCCGCCCGCTTGCTGGAAATAGGTAAACTGGGTAATCTCCAGGCCATCCAGGACGACCTGCCAGCCCACCCCCCAGGCGCCGATGGTCGGTGATTCCCAGTCATCCTCGTCGAATCGGAGGTCATGCTCGGCCAGGTCAATGCCGAGAGAGACGAGGCTCCGGATGTAGATATCCTGGATGTCTGGCGGCGAGGGCTTGATGATGACCTGGTACTGAAAATGCTTCTGAACGCGGTGGGGGTTCTCGCCATACCGACCGTCGGTGGGGCGCCGCGAGGGCTGGACATAGGCCACCCGCCACGGACGCCTGTCGAGAACACGGAAGAAAGTGTCGGGTGTCATCGTCCCGGCGCCAACCTCGACGTCGTAGGACGGGGCGAGGTAGCAACCCTGGCCAGCCCAAAACTTGTGGAGGTTCAGGATGAGATTCTGGAGCGACATGTATTCGCCTACTCCTCCTTTTCTCCCTCCCAGCGAAGCACGGGATAGCGGGCGGCTTTCGTTTCGTCCAGTCTCTTGACGTAGGAAGTATGAGGCGCAGTCCTGACGAGTTCTGGCTTCTCGATAGCCTCCTTGGCGATGGCCTTCATCGCCTCGATGAACGTGTCGAGGTCCCTCTTGCTCTCGGTCTCTGTCGGCTCGATCATCAACGCTCCTGGAACGATGAGAGGGAAGGACATGGTCGGCGGGTGAACCCCATAATCGATGAGGCGTTTAGCAATATCGATATTGGCCACACCGCGCTCTTTCTGGAATTTGTCGGAAAAAACACATTCGTGCAGCGTTGGCGCATCGTACTTGAGGTGATAGAGGCCTTCCAGGCTTTTTCGGATATAATTAGAATTGAGCACCGAAACCTCAGCTACTTCCTTCAAGCCTTCTCCACCCAGGCTCAGGATGTAAGCCAGGGCCTTGATAAGAACTAAGAAGTTTGCGTAAAAACTCCGCACCCGGCCGATCGACTTGGGAAGGTCAAAATTCAAGGTATAACCAGCAGAAGTTTTCTCGATGACCGGGACAGGAAGATAACAAGCCAACTCTTTTTTTACCCCAACCGGACCCGAGCCGGGCCCCCCTCCACCATGAGGCGTGGAGAAGGTCTTGTGGAGATTGAGGTGGAGGACATCGACACCCATATCGCCGGGCCTGAATTTCCCGACGAGGGCGTTCATATTCGCACCGTCCATGTAGAGCAAACCTCCCCGCTCGTGAACGATGCCCGCAATCCTATCTATCTCGGACTCAAAAATTCCCAGGGTATTGGGGTTGGTGATCATCAAAGCCGCTACCCTGTCGTTCATAGCCTGATCGAGGCTGGTCAGGTCAATGGTCCCTTTTTCATTCGACTTGATTTCGACGACCCGGTAGCCGCAGATATGAGCGCTCGAAGGATTGGTGCCGTGAGCTGAATCCGGGATGAGGACGACCTCGCGCGGATCTCCCCTTTCCTGGAGGCAGGCCCGAATCATCAACATTCCGGTGAGCTCTCCTTGAGCGCCGGCGCTTGGCTGAAGCGTAAAGGCATCCATGCCCGTAATTTCACTCAGCAAGTCTTCCAGCGTCTTGAGGACTTCCAGGTTTCCCTGGACAAGCTCGGCAGGTGCGCTCGGATGACAGGAGAGCCAGGCCTCCCGAGCGGCCACCCTCTCGTTGACCCTGGGGTTGTATTTCATAGTGCATGAGCCGAGCGGATAAAAGCTTGTGTCGACGCAGAAATTCGTCTGTGAAAGCCGCGTAAAGTGGCGAACGATCTCGATTTCCGAGACTTCGGGGAAACCCTGGATCTCATGACGAAGAGAAATTCCAGCCAGGCAATCTTTCCTCTCCGGGACGTCAAGCGTCGGGAAAAAGAAAGCGCGTTTGCCCTTAGCGCTGAGCTCGAAAATCAAGGGTTCTCGAATCACTGGAGCACCTCCTCGACAGCGCCCACCAGACGGCCAATTTCCTCCCTGGTATGGACTTCGGTCACGCAAAGGAGTCCACACCCTTTTAACTCCGGGTAAGAGGTCTCAAGGTTGAGCCCACCCAAGATACCCTTCCGCCGGAGATGGCCGTCTATCTTTTCCCAGCCAGCCTCAAACTCGCACACGAACTCGTTGAATATCGGACCGCTGAACTTTCGCTTGACGCCCTGGCAAGCGGCAAGTCTTCCCAGGGCGTAGTTCGCTTTCTGGATGTTCTGGTAAGCGAGCTCCCGCATCCCGGCTTGCCCCATCGTCTCGAGAAAAATCGTCGCCCGCAGGGCGCACCAGGCCTGATTGGTGCAGATGTTCGACGTTGCCCTCTCGCGGCGGATGTGCTGCTCGCGCGTCGACAACGTCAACACGAAGCCTCTTCTTCCCTCTGCGTCTTGAGTCTGGCCAGCGATGCGGCCGGGGAATTGACGCAGGAAATCCTTCCGGCAAGCCATAAAACCGAGATAGGGCCCGCCAAAACTGAGGGGGAGGCCAAAAGACTGGCCTTCTCCAGCGACGATATCTGCGCCACAGGCGCCGGGCGGCTTGAGAAGGCCGAGCGAAGCTGCTTCCGAAACGACGACAATAAAAAGCGCCTGGTGCTCGTGAGCGATGGCCGCGATCTCTTCCAGCTCTTCGATAACACCAAAAAAGTTGGGCGTCTGGCACACAACAGCACTCGTCTCCCTGTCGATTTTCGAAGCCAGGTCCTTGACGTTTATCCTCCCTTCCTCGGTGTAGCCAATCTCATCGGTCTCGACGAACAGGTTCTTGACGTAGGTTTGGACGACCTCCCTATACTGGGGATGAAGCGTCCTCGCCATCAGAACTTTCGGCTTTCCCCGAAGCCGGTAAGCCATGAGGACGGCCTCAGCCGTGGCCGAGGCTCCTTCGTAGAGGGAGGCGTTGGCAATTTCCATGCCCGTCAACTGACAGACGAGCGTCTGGAACTCGAAGATCACTTGGAGTGTCCCCTGACTGACTTCGGGCTGGTAGGGAGTGTAGGGGGTAACGAACTCCCCTCTCGAGCTCAGGGAGTCGACGAGAGAAGGGATCACATGGGGATAGGCCCCTCCCCCAAGAAAGGAAAGAAAGTGGTCGGCTGAATTCTTCCGCCCGAGAGCCTCAAAATGCCTGATGAGCTCCATCTCGCTCATGGCCGACGGAATCTCAAGCTCACGATGGAGACGCAACGGGGAGGGAATGCAGCAGAAGAGGTCGTCCAGCGAATGGATGCCCAGAGCGGCCATCATCTCCTTTTTATCTTTCTCGCTTAGGGCTATGTAGCGCATCCAATATCTCCTCGCACCTCCCTTTCAGGTCATGAGACCTTCCAGGAATTTCTCATAATCGACGGCGGTCATCAGCCTTTCCACTTCGCCTTTATCCTTCAGTTTAAGACGGATGATCCATCCCTGTCCATGGGGATCTTGGTTGAGAAGCTCCGGTGAATTGTTGAGTTCTTCGTTGACGGCGATGACTTCACCGGAGACTGGTGAATAGATATCCGAGACTGCCTTGACCGATTCGACGACGCCGATGGTCTGATGGGCTTCCAGTTGTGTCCCGACTGCCGGAAGCTCCACATAAACAACATCGCCAAGCTGCTTCTGAGCGAAGTCCGTGATCCCGACGAGGGCTTCATCGCCTTCGATTTTCAGCCATTCATGGTCTTGGGTAAAAAAGAAATCTTTTGGATACACGATCTCCTCCTGAAGGATTATTCAAGCAAAGGCATGAGCTCTGCTCTTGCCTTCCATTTCTCCGTCCTGGTCATTCCTCTTCTCCGCTCGCCGTCCGAGATAACCCTCATCAGAGTTTAGCTGGACGCTTATAAAACGGCGTCGGGACGACCACACCCTTAACCCTCTTCTCCCTGACGGCCACTTCAAGCTCTGTCCCTGGCGCTGTATGTTCGACGGGAAGATAAACCAGCCCAATGCTCTTTTTCAGGTAAGGGGAGAAAGTCCCTGATGTTACTTCGCCCACTTTCTCACCGCCGATAAAGACAGGATAATGCCGCCTGGGGATGCCTCGCTCGACGAGTTCGAAACCGACGATTTTCCTCCTGATTCCCTGCTCAAGCTGACTGGCCAGAGCCTCCCGGCCCAGGAAGTCTCCCTTATTGAACTTGATGATCCACTTGAGGTCTGCCTCCAGCACGGTCGTGGTTTCGTCGATGTCGTTGCCGTAGAGCATGAGCTTGGCCTCAAGCCGCAGGGTATCGCGCGCTCCCAGGCCAACGGGCAAAAGCCCTGCGCTCTCGCCTTTCTTCAAGGTTTCCTCCCATATGATACCGGGGTCAGGCGCAAGGGTGTAGATCTCAAACCCATCCTCTCCCGTGTAGCCAGTCCTCGAAACAAAGGATTCGACGCCGACCACTTTGCCCCACCCACCCCAGAAGGGCCTCAGCTCGGAAAGGTTGATATCCGTAAGCGACTGAAGAATCTCGGCCGCTCTCGGTCCCTGCAAGGCCAGCTGGGAAAAACGGTCACTGGCGTTCTCCACCCGGACATCGAAGGAGCCCCGATGGCTTAGAATCCAGGCGTAGTCCTTGTCCGAATTAGCGGCATTGACGACCAGGAGAAACCTGTCCGGAGCGAGGCAATAGACAAGAAGGTCGTCAACAAATGTTCCCTGTGGGGTTGTCAGGGCCGTATACTGGGCCTGGTTCACGGCCAGGCGGCTGGCGTCATTGGGGGTCAAGTACTGGACAAAAGGCAGCGCATCTTTGCCCTCGATGAGGATTTCGCCCATGTGACTGACGTCGAACAGGCCGGCGGCGGTGCGCACGGCCAGGTGTTCATCGACGATACCCTTGAATTCGAGCGGCATCTCCCAGCCAAAAAACTCGATCATCCGGGCTTTGTGCCTGACATGGCACTCATAAAATCGCGTTCTCTTCATTATCGCCTTCTTTGGGGAAGAAACCTTTTTCTACCACAGAAACATCCCCCTATGCAAGCCACTCCCGCAATTGCGAAGAAACAAAACATCAGGGGGGTCAGCTCGGGTGAACTCAGACACATCATTCGAACCGCCCTAAAGATTCGCTACTCCCCCGCAATCGAGGAGAGCGTCCAATCCTATGATGCTCCTCGAGGATACAAGTGAGGTGCTGGGCGGCTATTGTCCGAATCGAGTCTTTTGCTATAATAGGAAACCACCCATGATCAAACTCAAGAGCCGACTCAGGCAACAGATTCTGGAAAGGATGGGAGATTCTTCAGCTCTGCCGCCCAGTGAGATAGAAATCACCTACACTCCCACCCAGAGGCTCGGAGACTTGAGCCTTACTTTCCCCTTCAAGTTGGCCAAGCAGCAATCCCTTAACCCCCGCCAGGTGGCCCAGGAATTTCTGCCATTTTTCGCTGGTCTCGAGGCCGTGGAGAAGGTGGAGGTGGCTGGTCCGGGCTATATCAACCTCTTTCTCGACCGAGAGTCCTTTTTCCGGCGTGAGCTCACCGATGTCTCCCTGTCCTCACTTGAGCCGCAAGAAAAGAAAATCATCATCGAGCACACCAACATCAACCCGAACAAAGCCGCCCACATTGGTCATCTCCGCAACGCTTGCCTCGGCGATACCTTAGCCCGGTGTCTCCGCTACAAGGGCGAACAGGTCGAAGTTCAGAATTATATCGATGACACGGGCGTCCAGGTGGTCGACGTTGTTTTCGGGCTTATGGACCTCGAGGGAAAGAGCCTGGCGGACTTGGAAAAAATGGACGGCAAGTTCGATTATTACTGCTGGGACCTCTATGCGCGCACGGCGGCGTACCTCGAGAGCCACCCTGAAGCCCAACCCCGAAAGGCTGAGATCCTCCGCAAAATCGAGCATGGCCTCGACCCGGAGGCAGCCATGGGCTATGCCGTCTCCCGCCGCATTCTCCGGGCCCATCTTCGGACGATGAGGCGAATCGGTGTCACTTACGACCTGCTCCCTTGCGAAAGCAGCATCCTCGGGCTCAAGTTCTGGGAAAAAGCATTTACCCTGCTCAAGGACCGCAACGCCATCACGCTGGCCAAGGACGGGCCGAACGCTGGCTGCTGGGTTATGCGCCTCGAAGAAGACACGGAAAAAGAAAAAATCATCGTCCGCTCGGACGGGACGGTGACTTATGTCGGAAAGGACATCGCCTACCAACTCTGGAAATTCGGCCTCCTCGACAGGGATTTCTTTTACGAGCCTTTCTTGGAGGAGGATGGCCGAACCATCTGGGTCACCACGACAGAACCCAACGAGAATCGCACCTCCTTCGGCCGGGCCAGCCGGGTCTATAATGTCATCGATTCACGCCAGGCTTATCTCCAGCGGATCGTCGTCCAAGGGCTGAAGTCTCTGGGCTATCTGGAACAGGCGTTAAAATCCATCCATTTTTCCTACGAGATGGTCGGCCTCTCACCCAAGAGCCTCAAGGAGCTCGATTATGATGCCTCGGCTGAAGAAAGAGAGAAGAATTTCCTCGAGGTTTCAGGCAGGAAGGGCCTTGGCGTCAAGGCCGATGACCTCCTCGACCGGCTGGAGGAAAAGGCCCTCGTCGAAATCGAAATAAGGAACCCCGACCTTTCACGAGAAGCGAGGCAGGCCATCGCCCGCCAGATTGCCTGCGGCGCCCTTCGTTACTTCATGCTCAAGTTTGCCCGCAATTCCCTGATTGTCTTCGACTTCGAGGAGGCCCTCAACTTCGAAGGAGAGACAGGTCCTTATCTTCAATACACCGGAGTTCGTCTCAATAGCATCTTCCGCAAGCTCGAGGAAAGGCTGGGCTTCGGTCCGGCGCAGCTCGACGCCCTCCTGGCCAAAAAGGAAATCCCCGTCAGTGTGCTTCCGGAGCCAGAGCAGAGCGATTTCTGGGATCTCATCTTCTACGCTTCCCAGTTTGAGGAAAGTGTCCTCCATAGCATTGCTTCCCTCGAATTCTCCCATCTGGCCAAATTTGCCTTCAACCTGTGCCAGAAAACGAATGCTTACTACCATCGTTATTCCATCTTGGGTGAGGAAGATGAAGCCCGTCGCGGCATGAGAATTCGGACGATCCATTTTGTCCGGGAAATCCTCAAGAAAGCGCTCTCCCTGATGGGCATCCCGCTTCCCGAGCGGATGTGAAGCCGGCAGGGGCAAGCCGGTCCAATCGGTTGCCTCAGCCAGAGGGGAGACGCAACAGAGAGTGAGGAAGAGCCGTTATCGAGCTCGAAAGAAACAGGAAGAAAGGAGGCAAGCGTGATTGAAGTTGAGCACTTGACCAAAAAGTATGGCGATCTGGTCGCTATCAACGACTTGAGCTTCAAGGTCGAGCCGGGCGTCATCTGGGGACTTCTCGGCCCGAACGCCGCTGGCAAGACCACAACGATGCGCATCCTGACCGGTTATCTTCCTGCCACTGAAGGCAGAGCTACGGTTGCCGGCTACGACGTGTTTGAACAGCCGAACGCTGTCAAGAAGACCATCGGCTATCTCCCCGAAGTCCTGCCCCTCTACCCAGAAATGACCGTTTCTTCCTACCTCGACTTTGTCGCTTCGATCAAAGGGGTGCCGGCCACAAAAAGGAAGAAGGCCATCGAAAATGCTCTCCATCGAGCTGGGCTGGAGAATGTCAAACACCGGCTCATCAAGAACATTTCCCGCGGTTATAAGCAAAGGGTGGGCATCGCTCAGGCTCTCATCCATGACCCGCAGGTCTTGATCCTGGACGAGCCGACCATTGGCCTGGACCCCGCCCAGATCGTCGAGATTCGCCAGCTCATCAAATCCCTGAAAGGCGAGCACACCATCATGCTGTCGACGCACATCCTTCAGGAAGTGACCCAGACCTGCGACGGCGTTGTCATCATCAACGAGGGTAAGCTCATGGCCTCTGGCTCTCTCGAAGAGCTATCGGCTTCCATCCGTAAAAAAGAAGGAGTTGTCCTCAAGCTCCGCTCGACGGCTGACGAAGTCCTCAGCGGCATTCGGGCCATTCCTGGCGTTGAGAATGTCTACCGTCAGGATGGCGAGCTCACGGTTGAGTGGGGCCAGGGCAAGGATCTCCGGGAGATGGTGGCCAAGTTTGTCGTCGAAAAAGGCTGGGGTTTGCTCGAGATGCGGACCTTGGCCATGAACATCGAAGACCTCTACCTGAGGGTCGTTTCAGGAGGAGTGCAGCCATGAAAAACATCTGGTCGATCACCAAAAGAGAGATCAAGGCCTATTTTAGCTCGCCCATCGCCTACGTTGTCATTGCCGTCTTCCTCCTCCTCGTCGGCTTTTTCTTCTACAGCGCCATTTGGTGGTTCAACTCCCAGTCCATCCAAATGGCCCAAAATCCCTATTATTACCAGCAGGTCAATATTAACCAGATGGTCTACGCGCCGCTCTTTCACAACATGAGCATCATCCTTCTCCTCATGATCCCGCTCCTGACGATGCGGCTCTTCGCCGAGGAGAAGAAAATCGGCACCGACGAGCTCCTCTTCACTTCACCGGTCAACATCAGTGAAATCATCTTGGGCAAGTATCTGGCTGCCCTCGTCGTCCTGGCCGTTATGCTCCTTCTCACCGGGATCCTCTCTCTTTTCCCCTTCGCTTACGGCAACCCTGAGCTGGGCCAGATCCTCAATGGATACCTGGGGCTTTTTCTCATGGGCGCCGCGTTCATCGGCGTCGGCATCTTCTTTTCTTCGCTCACCGAAAACCAGATTGTCGCGGCCATCCTGACCTTCGGCGCCCTGCTTCTTTTCTGGATTCTCAACTGGGCTTCCTATTCAGCCTCCGGGCTGTGGAAAGATGTTTTGAACTACCTTTCCTTCTTCCAGCACTTCGACGACATGACCCGGGGCATCCTGGACACAACAGACCTTGTCTATTACCTGAGCTTTGCCTTTTTCGGTCTTTTCCTGACCCATTCGGTGATCCAATCGAGACGGTGGAGGTAGAAAATGGAATTCCTTAAAAAAAGACTCAATTATATCGGCCTCAGCCTCGTTTTCCTCGCTCTTGTCGCTCTTCGCATCTGGCCTTATCGAAAAACTCCCGCCGTGGTCATTGCCCTGGCCGGGGCCGTGGCCCTGGTGGTCTATATCCTTCTCAACCTTTCCACCCTCCAGCGCAGCGTCAGCCGCAAGTCATTCCTCTATTCGAGCAACCTCCTCCTCATCATCGTCCTCGTCCTGGCAATTCTGGTGCTGGTGAACTACTTCTTTTCCCGGCATCACCACCGCTTCGACTTCACCGAAGCCAAGCTCCACAGCCTCTCCGACCAATCGGTTAAGGTGCTTAAGGGCTTGAAGAATGACGTCCTCCTCAAATGTTTCTACCGGGAAAGCCACTACAACCGAGGCAGGATGGAGAACTTGCTCAAGAACTACGCTTATCACTCCAAGAAAATCAAGTACGAGTTCATCGACCCGGATAAGAACCCGGGCCTGGTCAAACGCTATGAAATCACGCAGGACGGAACGACCATCCTCGAGTGCGGGGACAAGGAAAACCGGATTACGACTTCGAGCGAGGAGGACCTGACGAACGCCATCATCAAGGTCACCCGGGAAAAGAAAAAGGTCATCTATTTCCTGGAGGGACACGGCGAAGGGAGTGTTGAGCAGAGCGATGACAATGGCTACTCCTTTGCCAAGCAGGAGCTTGAGAAACTCGGTTACGAGGTCAAAAAACTCACCCTCGCCCTGTCCGAGACATTCCCCGCGGACTGTGCGCTCCTTGTTGTTCCGGGCCCGAAAAAAGACCTGCTGCCCAACGAGCTCGTAACCGTGGAAACTTTTCTCCGCCGGGGTGGCCGAGTCTTTTTCATGGTCGACCCGGAAACAGCTCCTGGCCTTCCTCCTTTTCTCCTCAAGTTCGGCTTCAAACTTCAAGACGACATCGTGGTCGACACGATGAGCCGGCTCTTTGGAGGCGATTATTTCATGCCGCTTGTCTCCGAATACGACTACCACGCCATCACCCAGAATTTCCGCTACGCCACGTTCTTCCCCTACGCCCGGTCGGTCGAAATCGCTGACGAAAAACCGGCTGATATCACGGCCACTATATTGGGAAAAACAAGCCCCAATTCCTGGTCGGAGCGACAGCTCAACGTCCAGAGGGTGACTTTTGATAAAGACAAGGACAAGCAGGGCCCGATTCCATTGGCCGCCGTGGCCACCATCAAGCCACAAGAGGAAAAGGAAAAAGATAAGGAAGAAGCGGCGACAGAGAAAAATCCAGAAACGGAAGAAATCCCCGCCAAAACCGAGACGAGCGAGGCTGCCGAAGCCAAGAAGGAGGGCCGGTTGGCCGTTTTCGGCGATTCCGATTTTGTTACCAATCGCTATTACAACCTTTCCGGGAACGGCAATTTCTTCCTTAACACGGTCAACTGGCTGACCGAAGAGGCGGACCTCATTTCCATCCAGCCCAAAACATCCTCGCCCCGAACCATCCATCTCACGCCCTCGCAGGGCAGGATGATCTTCTTCGTCTCTGTTGTCATCCTCCCTCTCCTCGTCCTCATCACGGGCGTTTCTGTCTGGGTAAGGAGGCGGTCACTATGAAGTTCCGAACAACTCTTCTCCTCTTCTGCATTTTTGCCGTCCTTCTGGCCTTCGTCCTCTTCTTCGAATCCCGGAGCAAAGGGAAAAAAGAGGCTGAGGAAAAACTCATCGACCTGGCTTCTGATGACGTCCAGAAAATCAGCCTGAAGAAGGAGGACGAGACCATCCTTTTTGAGAAAGACGAAAAAGGGGAGTGGTTCATCCGCGAGCCCCTGGAAGCTAAGGCCGATAGCTACGAGGTCAATCGATTAGCCCAGGATTTCTCGAGCCTGAAGATGGAAAGAGTGGTGGAAAAAGAAGGCGGAGAGCCGGCCCAGTACGAAATCCCGAAAAAAGAATTGACGCTCTGGTTCAAGGGCAAGGAGCAACCGATTCGACTCCTCATCGGCATGGAAAACCCTTTAGATAAGACTCTCTTCGCCAAGAGAGAGGACGATCCCCGCATCGTTCTTTTGTCGAGCTACTTGAAGAGCACACTCGATAAATCGGTCTTCGATTTTCGCCAGAAAGATATTTTCAAGTTCGAGACCCAAGAAGTCAACCACGTTGTCTGCCAGGCGAAAGAAATCGCATGGGAAGCGATGAAAAAAGAAGAGGGATGGTATCTGCAAAAACCCGTCTCCGCTCTGGCCCGCAAAACTCGAGTCGAAGATTTGCTCCGCTCCCTTTCCGGACTCCGGGCCAAGGCTTTCGTCTCCGAGCAGAAGCAGCCTGGCGAGATCGAAAAATACGGACTCCACAGCCCCGAGTACATCGTCCGACTGAGCTTGCCCTCCCAGAATGAAGAGCTCACCTTCTTCCTCCACAAAGAAGGAGATAAGCTCTATGCGACCACGTCCTCATCGCCAAAGATTGTTGAGGTTGAGACCTATCTCCTGACCGACCTCGACAAGAAGGTCGACGAATTGCGGGAGAAGAAGGTGGTCGATTTCTACACCTGGGAAGCCAAGAAGGTTAGCGTCAAGGCAGGAGAGTTCAGCCTCGAGGCAGCCAAGGAGAAGGAGGATAAATGGTTCCTTCAGACTCCCGAAAAAAAGGAAGCCGACCAATCCAAGGTCGACACCTTCATCCGCAAGATGGAGAGTCTGGAAGCCATAGAGTTCATCGATACGCCGGGAAGCCTGAGTGATTATGGGTTAGACCCGGCCGAGGTCGAGGTAACCATCACCACGGGCGATGAGAAGGAGATAAAGACCTACGAGGTCCACATCGGCCGGGAAGACACGGAGAAAAAGCAGGTCGTCGTTCGCAACCCCCGTCTGCCCTACCTCTTTCGCGTCGATTCAGCTTTCCTCGGTGAAATGCCCAGGGAGGCCAAAGCCTGGCTGCCGTCGCCACCAGAAGAGAAAAAAGAAGAGCCGAAAAAGGAAAACAAGAAATAAGCAAACAGGCCACCCCAATCTCTCATCGTTGCGCCCGGAATAAAAAAGGGATAAGCCTGGCCAGCCGCCTCATCCGCTGGTACAGGGCGTATCAGAGAAAGCTGCCCTGGCGAGAGACCGACGACCCCTACAAGATCTGGGTTTCAGAAGTTATGCTCCAGCAGACCCAGGTCCAGGCTGTCCTTCCCTATTATCAGAAGTGGATGAAGCTCTTTCCCAACGTTCAGACCCTGGCCAGTGCTCCTCTTCAGAAAGTTCTCAAGTCCTGGCAGGGCCTTGGCTATTACCGACGGGCTCAAAACCTCTGGCAGGCGGCGCGACTCCTCGTCGAAAAATATGGCGGCCAGTTGCCGGCAAATTACGATGAACTTCGTCGCCTTCCAGGCTTTGGTCCTTATACGACAGCGGCTGTTTTAAGCTTGGCCTACGGCCAGCCTTACCCCGTTATCGAGGCCAATGTCCGGCGTGTCCTCATGCGGCTGGCCGGCTGGAAAACCCGCGCTTTTTCGAGCTCCGACAGGAAATGGCTCGCCCTTCTCGAATTTTTTTTCCCGACCCGCAAAGCAAAGGAGTTCAATCAGGCCATGATGGAACTCGGCGGCCTCGTCTGCAAGCCGCGCCACCCTCGCTGTCACCTCTGTCCGATTCAACGTTTCTGTGCGGCCTTTGCCCGCGGCGAACAGGAGACAATCCCCCCATTAAAAACGCTCCGCTCTGAAAAAATCCAAGCCGTCGTCGCCATCTTTCGAAAAAACGGAAAATACCTCATCCAGAAGAGGCCGGAGCGGGGGTTGTTCGGCGGGCTGTGGGAATTCCCTGGTGGAAAAAGAAAAACCGGCGAGACGCTCGAGGAAGCTCTGCAAAGGGAAATCAAAGAAGAGCTCGGAGCTGAAATTGAGGCTATGAGATTTCTTCTCTCCGTCGACCATGCTTACACACGATTCCACGTCAAGCTCCATGCCTTCGCCTGCCGGTTCCGCAGCCGCCCGCACCTCGATAATCAAAGGCATCGCTGGGTTTCGCTCAGCTCCCTCCGGAAGTATCCCTTTCCCTCAGGAAGCGCGAAAGTCGTTGAGTATCTAAAAAACCACTCCGATCCGACCCGGAATTGTCGATAGAATCACCCGACGGGTCCTGTCGCGGTTCACCCCCGGCCAGGCTCGGGGTTGGGATTCCGAAGCCCGCTCGTTTCCCCAGCGAGGAAACTCGCTCCGACTCAGCCTTCGCTCTTCTCTCGCTTCGCTCGAGAAACC
>CAYUKK010000004.1:0-4113 GCA_964445305.1 uncultured Eubacteriales bacterium | reverse complement strand
ATAAACAAGATAGACCGCTCGGGGGCGCCGGGGGTGAACCACGACAGGACCCGTCGGGTGCTTTTATCGGCAATCTCTGGTCGCAACCCTGGCCTTGACATCTTCTTGAACGCTGTTTTACCATTCCCCTCGATCATAGTGGGGAAATCCAAATCTTCGGAACTCACTCAGCTTGGGCCACATCAAGCTAAGCTCATCGCATAGGCATTGCGAAAAGAATTGCATGGATCACTATCATATCCCCGGGGAGGATATCCATGATGATGCCCATTGAAGCGATGATGATGGAACAAACAGCCATGCTCGAGGAATTTCGGGAATTCGGTCGAAAGCTCATCCATGAAAGATGGGCCCGAATTGGACAAGCTTTTGGAAAAAAATAAAAGTCGGGAGCACCTTGGAAAACGACCTGACCCTGATTCTCACGGGCACATTCTGGATGATGGGTTTCCTCCTGTTCTCGAAAGTTCCGCTACTTAAACCTTCCTCCTCATCATCTTCTTCTTATTCTTCTTACGAAGTTTTTTCAGGCTCCAGCGTGTCCGTCATCATCCCGGCTCGAGACGAAGAAAAAAATCTTAGCTCGCTTCTTAGCTCCCTGAATGAGCAGTCGTATCCGCCTGATGAAATCCTGGTCATAGATGACCATTCCACGGATGGGACTCCCCAAATTGCTGTCTCCTCTGGCGCCACCCTGGTTTCCCTTCCTGATATACCCGAAGGCTGGATTGGTAAAGGTTGGGCCTGCTGGACAGGGGCCAACCGGGCCCAAGGTGAGATTCTTGTCTTTCTCGATGCCGATACAGTGCTCGAACGCGATGGCCTCTCCCGCCTCCTCTCTGAACACCGGAAAAAGGGAGGGCTGGTGTCTGTTCAGCCTTACCACATCACGAAGAAAGCTTATGAGAAACTTTCCGCCTTTTTTAACCTCGTGCTCTTCCTGAACATGAACATCGCCTCCATTTTTGCCAGCATAACAAAGCCTCTTGGCGCTTTCGGCCCCTGCCTTGTCTGCACCCGGAAAGACTACTTCTCGGTCGGGGGGCATCAAGGGGTCAAGGGAGAAATCCTCGAGGATATCGTCTTGGGTAAGAAATTCCTTAAGCAAGGCTATCCTCTCCACTGCTATGCCGGAAAAGGGACGATTTCCTTTCGGATGTATCCCGTGGGCTTCCGCCAGCTTGTCGAAGGCTGGACCAAGAATTTCGCCTCAGGCGCTTTTGCGTCCAAGGGTGTCCTTCTCTTCTTGTCCGGCGCCTGGATTACCGGATGTCTTTCCACCGTTCTGGACATCGTCAAAGGGTTGGCTACCAAAAATGAGCCGGCCCTCCTCACCGGATGCGTTTTCTATCTCCTTTTCGCCGTCCAAATCCATCTTATCCTGAGGCATCTCGGAAATTTCGGCCCCATCCCTTCACTTTTCTATGCGGTGCCCCTCTTGTTTTTTCTTCTCCTCTTTCTCCGTTCCATTTTTTTCACTTATGTTTTTGGCTATGTCGTATGGAAAGGACGAAAAATCTCTCTCCGAAGGAGGCAAAAATGAAAAAAGCCAACACCAAAAATCTTGTCTGGCTTTTCCTCCCCTTGGCGGCCTGGGCGGTGCTGAGTGTGATTTTCTGCGCTCCTCCCTCCCGAGAAAGGACGGCGTTTTCTGAAACCAGGACCGTTCCCTTGATTCCAGAAGACAAGGTCCGTCTATCCAATGACCCCGAAAAAACTGAAGTCTTCCGCAACGCCGGCCTTGGTCTCTTCATCCACTGGGGCCCCAATTCCCAGATGGGAACGGAAATCTCCTGGCCGCTCTACAACGCGTCCGAGGATTACATCGAGAAATACTATGCCCTGGCCCGGACATTCAACCCAACCCGATTTGCCCCTGCCGAGTGGGCGCGGCTGGCCAAGCTGGCCGGCGTCGAGTATGTCGTCTTCACGGCCAAGCACCATGACGGGTTCTGCATGTTCGATACCGCCTTCAGCGATTTCAAGATAACCAAAACGCCCTACGGCAAGGATATCGTCGCCCAGGTGGCCGATTCCTTCCGCCGGGAAGGAATTCTTGTTGGTTTCTACTATTCGCCGGGCGATTTCCGCTACCAGTACGAGACCGGCCTTCGGACTGGACATATTTATAAACCCGATTTCATGGCCCAAGCGCCCTTCGGGCCGCTTGGAAAGACCTTTCTCGATTACGAGCAGGGTCACATCGAAGAGCTCCTGACGAAATACGGCGACATCTTCATGCTCTGGTTTGACGGTGAGTGCGAGCCCCTCAAGAAACATGCCTGGCGGGTCAAGCAGGATATTTTTATTGGCCGGGGCGAAATTCCAACGCCCGAGCAGGAAATCCCGGGCCAGGCCTCCGATTACGCTTGGGAGAGCTGCATGACGACGAGCTGGCAATGGTCCTATCAGCCAAACCCGGACATCCGGAGCGTTCAAGAGGTTCTCCACAACCTCATCCGCATTCGGGCCAGGGGCGGCAACATGCTCCTCAACGTCGGGCCTCGGCCGGATGGTCAGGTCTCGCCGCCCGACGAAGACCTGCTCCGCCAACTCGGGCTGTGGATGATGCTCTACGGGGAGGCTGTCCGTGGCGTCCGACCTTGGGTAGTCACCAACGAGGGCAATGTCTGGCTCACGCACCGCCGCGAGGAAGAAACGGTCTATGCTTTCGCCGACCTGGAGTATGGGTTAGAAGGAATAAAGGCTCCAGCGGGCTGCCGTTTCACCCTGAAATCCGTGCGGACGACGCCAGAAACCAAGATTTCTGTCCTCAGCCAGGCCGGCGGTTGCGACTGGACAGAGGACGAACAGGGACTCCACATCACCGTTTCCCGGATTCAGACCATTCAGCTTATCAAGACGCCACCCATAAAAGCTGGCGCCAAGGCCGAGCCGATGCCTGGCCCCTTCACCTGGGGACCCGATTGGCCAGTGGCCATCAAAATGACAAGAGTCAGGCCAGCTTGACCAGGGCCGTGGCCCTTCATTCAAAAGCTGCCTCAGCCATGGCCGCCACATTCCTGGGCGGAACATCGGGGAGGATGGCCTCATGGCTGGGGCTTATGATGTAGTGCGGTCCGAGAGTCTCCTTGAGTCGTCGGACTTCCGCCTTCACTTCCCTCGGGGAGGCGTGGTTGAGGAGGCGCTGGGTGTCGACTCCGCCGAGAAAGGCAATCTTTCCCCCGAAATCCCGGGCTAAGGTCTCCGCGTCCATTTTCCTGGCTCTTGCCTGGAGAGGATGAAGACAATCGACACCAGCATCAATGAGGATGTCAATGACCCGATGGATGGAGCCACAGGAATGGAGGATGACCTGATAGCCATGCCGGTGACCCTGTTGGCTGAACCTCAAGATCCAGGGAAGAACAAATTTTTCAAACTGGGAAGGGCTGATGAGAAGGTCAACCTGGGTGCCGAAATCATTCCCGAAAAAGAAACCATCGATCCAATCACCGGCCAGGCGGAAAAACCTTTCGTTCGCTTCGAGGTAGAATTCGCAAACGCGCTCGGTCACCGCTTCGACAACACCGGGATGGGTCGTCATCTTGATGAAATAGGATTCCATGCCGAAAAGGTCCATGACATCATGAAAAAAGGGACACCAGAAGCCGCTCGCCCGGTAAACATCGCCGGCCTTTCGCAACGCTTCCAGGCCCGCCTCGAAATCAAGGTAGTCGAGGCGAGGCCAGTCGTATTGGTCGATGTCGCGCGGCGTCTCGCATTCGGCCAACGGCCCGGCCTGACCGTGGGCCCCTTTTTCCCTCCACAAGTCAAAAATGGCTTTTCCCTCCGGATGGCAGTATGTCGAAGGGAGGTATTGTGGGGTCAACCAGCGGAAGTCGTCCCCGAGCTTCTGGCGGAGTTCCTCCTCCGAGCTTGTCCCAAAATAACGGTGGAGAAGAGGCCACGTATCCGGATGAGGATTCCCCAGCCAAAAACCGCAGCGCGGGGCGGGCTGGCGGGCGATGATGGCCTTGATGATCTCGCGAGGCTTCATCCTCCTTCTCCCTCCTTTTTATTCTTTCCTGGCCGGAAAAAAGACCATTCGCTTCCCGGCCCTCTTCAGCTCCACTCGGCCCGCTTCTTTCTTTCCCTCGGGCGAGCTTTCTT
>CAYUKK010000003.1:0-2757 GCA_964445305.1 uncultured Eubacteriales bacterium | reverse complement strand
TGAACTCAAAGAAAAGTACCAGGCCCGAAACCTGGAAGAAGTCTTCAGGAGTGCACTCCGATGAAAAAATTCCTCAACCTGCTGACCAAAGAAATCCGCGAACTCATCACCCTCCAGCTCTTCATCTCCCTGCTTTTCACCGTTTTCCTTTTCTATTTCATCGGCCAGATGGCCAAGACAGAGATAAAAAGGGCGATGCGAATCCAGAAGATTGCCGTCCTTGATCTGGACGGCTCTCTGCTTTCCCAACAGCTGACCGATAGCCTTAGCTTGGCCAACTTTCAGGTGGAAAAACTTGAGGGAAAATCCAAGGCGGAAGCCATAGCCTGGACGAAATCGAGCGACATCAACCTCCTCGTCGTCATCCCCACCGGTTTCGGCGAATCCGTGGACACGCTGGAATTAAGAGAAATGGAAACCTATTCTTTCCTGAGAAGCTTTTCCATCATCGGCAGCCGGAGCTCGGTCATCCTCGGCAGTGTCGTCAATGCCCTGAACAATTACATTTCCGATGATTTCCTGAAAAAGAAAATCCCCGACTTCAACCCCGAAAAACTCAAGAAGCCGATTCGGAGCAAAGACTATGTCGTCGTCAAGGACCGGATGGCCGAGGGAGCTGCTGCCTCGATTGCCGGGTTCATCTCCTCCCAGTCGATTTTTGTGCCTATCATCCTGATGATGATCATCATCTATTCCTCCCAGATGGTCATCTCGGCCATCGCCATGGAGAAGCAGAACAAGACTCTGGAGACCCTCCTCACCGTGCCCATCAGCCGGACTTCCATTGTGGCGACGAAGATGCTCGCCTCAGCCGTGGTCGGACTCATCTCGGCCGTCATCTACCTCTTCGGGTTCAGGTATTACATGTCCGGGTTTATGGGCGATGTCAGCCGGGCGGCTGCCTCCGAAGGACTGCCCAAAGTTATCCAGGAGTTAGGGCTGGGGATGACCGCCAACACCTACCTCATCCTCGGTGTCTCCCTCTTCTTAGCCATCCTCTGCGCCCTGGCCATGGCCACGATTCTGGGTGTTCTTGCCGAGGACTACAGGAGCGCCCAAAGCCTCATTATGCCGGTTATCTTCCTGGTCATGATTCCCTACTTTCTGTCCTTCTTCTCCGATATCAAGAACCTGTCCCTGCCCGTCAAAGTCTTTGTCTGGGCGATTCCCTTCTCTCACCCCTTCCTGACCACCCAGAATCTCCTGCTCGAAAACTACAGGGCAGTGGTCGGCGGCATCCTCTACATGCTCATCTTCTTTATCGCCTTGATTGTCATCGCCGCCCGGATTTTTTCCACGGACAGGGTTCTCACCATGAAGCTGAGATTCCGGAGAAAGAAGCTGGTGCTCTGAAGAACGGTTGAGTTAATCCGCGGCTACTCTTGTTTTTCGCTCGGGAATATCCCACGCATCCCGTGCCTGTTGAGCCCGGGTCCCCTCTGACGCCTATCTCATGTCCCTGTTCATGCAGAAGGATGAACGACCCTGGCCCCGCTATCAAAGTGGAGGCTTGAAAGAAGGTTACTTGTTGTGGCGGTAGTACTCGGCCGGCGTTCGGCTGACGATATAATCGACTGCTTTCTGGATACAAACGCGGATCGCCTTTTCCGTCGGCGTCTTGGAAAAACCCCCTAATCCGATGGGCAAGCTGCCGCCGATCGTCGTCGCTCCGCCAGCGCCAAAGCTGGTGGCGCTTCCTTCGACCGTCGCCACCCCGACAATCTGGGAAGTCTTGGCATCGATGATCCTCAAATCCATAGCAATATGGGCTTTCTTCATCGCCCCGGCCACGGTCACACCGGCCACGCGTGTCCCGCCGCCAACACCCCTGGCTCCACCTTCAAACTCGGTTATAGCTGCAGTAATAATCAAGTCCGCGCCGTAGATTTCGCCGATGGGTGCTTCTGTCCCCTTCTTGACTCGGCCAGAAGCTCCCAAATCCTGCTCCTTGAGCACTTCATCCAGTTGCTCTCTTTCGAGGACGATGAAACGGTTGGTGTTGAAAAGGGCAGTCGTGAGCATGTCTCTCATGCCATCGCCAATTTCCTTGAAATGGATGCCGAACATCCCGAACCAGCCGGTCGGTCCCTCTCCCTTAGCCGTCTTGTCTCTAAACTCGCCGACAGCGATTCGAGCTTTGGGCCCATCATACGGCTCAGCTTGAGCCTCGGCGAGGGACGGTCCGCCCGTTGAGGTTACCTTAGCCGTCGGAGCGCAAGACGTCAGGAACGAGACAACGGCCGCGAAAACACACAAGCTAAGCGCCTTTTTCATCTTCGCCTCCTCTTCACGGCGAAATTATAGGAACTCGACGAAGGCTTGTCAACGAATATTAGCTTGTGCGCCACGCGGGCGCTGTGTTAGAATCCAGCCATAAACTGGAGAAAAAATGTGGAGGGAGGGACCATGAAAGATTCGCACCGCATTGCCATGCTCGGGGCCGGCCTCATCGGGACTTTCTACACGGCCACCATCCACGGCCAGCGAAGCCGCGACCGCATCGACATCATCTATTCGCATTCGGAGGAAAGGGCGAAAGAGTTCGCGGCCAGATGGGGAATTCCTCGCTGGACGACAAATTTAAGAAAAGCCATCCAGGACCCGGACATCGAAATCGTCATCGTCGGGCTGCCCAATCATGTCCATTGGAAAGCCGTCGAACTGGCGGCTGAGGCAGGAAAAGCTGTCCTCTGCACAAAACCCCTGGCTCGAAACGCGCGGGAAGCCCTGAGGATGCTGGAGGCTGTTGAAAAAGCC
>CAYUKK010000002.1:0-10738 GCA_964445305.1 uncultured Eubacteriales bacterium | reverse complement strand
AAGATTTAAGCACGACAGCCCCAGCGCCAGCCTCTTCGGCGCGCTCGATGCCGGCGAGAGTGCCCGTGAGCTCACTGCTGCCGACGATAATCGGGTTGCGCAACTCGAGACCCATGTAGGTTGTCCTTAGGTCAACCATCGTCTCCTCCTCCCGTCCTTCATCTCCTGACCGAGGAATCCTGGCCTGGATACAGGGCCTCGATAGCCCGACGAAATTTCTCGGCGAACTGGATTTCCCGGCCGCGTGCCTGATAGTTCGATGGAGCCGGCCCATGATATTTTTCTTTACACCAGCGAATGATTTTCTCCAGCCAGACGAGAAACGGCGTCGCCTGAAAGCCCATCTCGCGCTGCGCTCTTTCCGTGGCCAGGATAAACGGCCGCCGCATGGAAAAGGGTGAGCATTGGGTTCCCAGGGAAACTCTCTCGAGAATATCGGTGGGAATGTCGACGAGCTCCGGTTGACGGTCAAGGAAGCGAGCGGCGGCGAGAACAAAAGCCCGCGCTGTCAGAAACTCCGGTTGAGCCAGATTATAAGCCTGGCCAAAGCATGAACTCCGGCCCAGGTTCGAGGCAATCGTCTTAGCGATGTCCCCGACATAAATGAGCGTAAAAACATTAAGCCCGCCATCAGGAAGGATGATGGGCCCGCCATCTTCTATGCGCAGGAAATAGGAATAGGCACGCAGGGTGTGGTCCCGCTCCCCGACGACGATGGGAAGACGCAGGATTGTCGCAGGAAAACCAGTTCTCTCGTAGGCCCGGCGAAGCACTTCTTCCGAGCCTCGCTTGTGGAAGCCGTAGAGCCACCACTCATCATTTGTCGGGGGCTTGGGATAGAGCTCCCTGTCAAAGTCCTCTTCCCGAAGCGGACAGGGGAAATCCTTGGTTACCAGGTAGACAGAGCCGGTGCTGATATGGAAAAAATGTCCGACCCGACCGGCGAAAGTCTGGACAGCACTGGCACTGTCCTCAGCGTTGAACGCAATCATATCAACAACGACGTCAAAACTCTCCCGCCCCAGCATTTGAGAGAATTCCTGACGGTTATTCCTATCACCATGCATGCGACGGACCGCTTGATTAAAATCATCGGGCGTCTGGCCGCGGTTGAAGAGCACAACCTGATGGCCATCGTCGAGGAGGCGCCGGACAAGGTGATAGCCGATGAACCGCGTGCCGCCGATAACAAGGACTTTCATCAGCCGCGAATCTCCCTCAGATTAACGCAAAGCCAGCCTTTTGTCTATGGATTAAAAAAGCGCTCGATGCCCTGCCCTC
Organism: uncultured Eubacteriales bacterium; assembly: GCA_964445305.1. Classification (GTDB taxonomy): domain Bacteria; phylum Acidobacteriota; class Aminicenantia; order Aminicenantales; family UBA8522; genus CAYUKK01. The sequence goes on along the minus strand of CAYUKK010000002.1, from coordinate 9,457 downwards.
TGCCATCAAAGGTCTCGACCAGGCCTCCCCTCGGGACCCACCCCCAGCACTTTTCAATCTCGGGGAAGCCAGGAGGGGAGCTCGGGCGGCTGAGGAAGTAGAAGGGGTGGAATTCTTTTCTCCGTGAGAACCCGATTGAGGTCTCCGAGCGATACCTCCAAGTAGCTGCGGACCTTGGCCATCCCTGTCCTGAACTCGCCGACCAGCTCCTCAAAATAAGCTATCTGAGCGGCTGTCGGCCGGGCCTGGACGCCATCGATGGCCTCGAAAAGCGAGTTCAACCTTTCGACGAGGCGGGAGCCTTCGCTCCAAAAAGCTCGTCCCTCTGGTCGGGCGAGAAGGTTTTCGATGGCCGATAGTTCCTCGCGGCGGGATAGGATAGCCTTGTTCACTTCGTCCGTGATCGCAAGACCAGCCAAAGAGATGGTCTTCTGGCGTTCCTCAAGTTGCTCCTTCACCGAATCGAGAGCCTTAAGAGCGCCGTTCGTGGCCGAAATCAAATCGACAAGCTTCAAGCTGTAGTCCATCTGAGTCCGAAGGTCATCCAGGGAAACGTCGAGGGTGGGGTCAAGCTTTACTTCGACTGGCTTTTCTACACATTTCTGGCCCACCGTCAGACGAACTCTGTAAGCCCCGGGTAAGACCTGAGGCCCCCGCGGGCCTCGAGTGAAGAAGTCCTCTTCGACCGGTCTCTCGCGGCGCTGACGCGGAGGTTCGCTTCTTAAATCCCAGGCCACACGCTGAAGGCCTGGTTCTATTGGCAACCGCCGCAGTGCCCGGATAACCCTTCCTCCCTCGTCCACAATCTCCAGCCTGACTTCCTCCTCTCTGGCCGGCTTCTCTTTGAGATAATAGCTGATGAGGGCACCGTAGGGCGGGTTGGGCCCCCGGAAGACTTTATCTCCTATTCCGTAGCGAGTGGGTTTCATCGTCAAGCGCAGGGCGGGCCGGACATCAAAAAGATGGGCAGGTGTGTCCAGCACTTGGGGCGAAAGCTGCTGCAAAGGCCCGATGTCATCCAGAATCCAGATCCCCCGGCCGTGCGTGCCGAGAATCAAATCGTTCTCGCGCGGATGGATGAGGATATCGTGGACAGCGACAACGGGAAGGTTGTTCAAATGGAACTTGACCCATTCCCTTCCCTCGTCATAGGAGGCATAAAGCCCGAGCTCTGTGCCGGCATAGAGAAGATTGAGGTTTTTCGGGTCTTCGCGCACGACCCAAACATAAGCTTTGTCGGGCAGGTTGCCGGTGATGTTGACCCATGTTTTCCCAAAATCGGACGTTCTATAGATGAAAGGCCGGAAGTCATCGAACATGTGGCGGTCAAAAGCGCAGTAGGCTGTGCTCGCGTTTTTCCGGGATGGCTCAATATGGGAAACGGGTGAGAAGGCGGGAATGCCCCGAATATTGCCCGTAACGTTCTCCCAGGTCTTGCCCCCGTCCTGACTGAGATGAACGAGTCCATCGTCACTTCCGGCCCAGAGCAATCCTGGTTTTATGGGCGATTCAGCCAGGCTGATGATGGTGCAATGGTACTCGGCCGTCGTGTTTTCTGTCCAGGCTGGACCGCCGGCTGTCTTCTGCTTTTCCGGGTCGTTGGTCGTCAAATCGGGGCTGATGATTTCCCAGGTCGTTCCGAAATCGGGCGATTTGAAGACGACATTGGCGCCGAAATAGATGGTCCTGGGGTCGTGCGGTGAGGGAATAATCGGCGCGTTCCAGTTGAACCGGTATTTGAGCTGGGAGACGGGGCCGCCGTCGCCACGCCGGGCCTGGGGACTTACGGACTGCTGCTCCCTTGTCTTCATGTCTGTCCTGACGATGCCACCACCCTGATTTTCACTCAAAAACACTTCGGGGTCGTCTGGATGGACGACGATGTGGAAACCGTCGCCGAAACTTATCATCCGCCAATCATCGTTGAGGATGCCGAACGTCTCGCGGCTTCGACTGGGAGCATACCATGTGCCATTATCCTGGAGACCGCCGCCGACATAATAGAAAGGCAATCGGTTATCCGCATATACTTGATAAAACTGAGCGACGCAGATGTTGTTGACATATTCCCAGCTCTTCCCCCTATTGTGGGAAACAGCAATCCCTCCATCCTGACCCTGCCATATCCGGCTCGGGTTGAGGGGGTCAATCCAGAGGGCATGATAATCAACGTGGGTGGAGCGGGAAATCTGCTGGAAAGTCTTCCCCCCATCGATGGACACAAAAAGCCGAGATGCGACGGCGTAGATGCGGTTCTCATCCGCCGGGTCGACCCTCATATCTGTGTAGTAGAACCCTCGAGAGATGATCTCGACATCTTGGGAAATAAGGCGGAAATTCTCTCCCCGGTCGTCAGACCGGAAGAGCGTGCCTTCTTTAGACTCGGTCATGGCGTAGACCACCTTCGGGTTGCTCGGCGCCACCTTAACCGAAATTCGGCCGATGAGCTTGGGAAGCCCCCTGGTGAGCTTCGTCCAGCTGCGTCCGCCGTCCACCGACCGCCAGATTCCCCCCTCTTCGCTGCCGCTTCGGAAAGTCCAGGGCTTGCGCTCAAAGTGCCAGAGGGCCGCATAAAGGATATGAGGGTTCTCCACGTCAATGTCCATGTCCGCTACCCCGTGCCGGTCATCGAGATAAAGGACCTTTTTCCAGGTTTCGCCGCCATCGGTCGACATGAACACGCCCCTCTCCTTGTTCGGGCCAAAAGCGTGGCCGAGCGCCCCTACATAAACCATTTCCGGGCGCCGCGGGTTGATGACAATCCGGGAGATTCGCTCCGTGTCAGCCAGACCGCAATGCTTCCAGGTCCGGCCGCCGTCGGTTGACTTATAAACGCCGTTGCCGAAGGAGACGCTGTTTCGGGTGTTCGACTCCCCCGTGCCAACATAAATGACGTCGGGATTCCCCGGCTCGAGGGCAATGTCGCCAATAGAGGCAATCGGCTGGTCATCGAAAATGGGCTGCCAGGTGATGCCTCCGTCTTCAGTCTTCCATACACCGCCCGAAGCGCTTCCGACGTAGACGATATTGGGATTGCCCGGCACACCCTCAATGTCCGTCACCCGACCGACCATGATGGCCGGTCCGATATTGCGCCAGGAAAGATTTTTAAATAGCGTGACATCCATCGCCGGAAAAGCTTTCCTCGCCGGACTGGCTTTCGTCTGCGCTAACGACGCGCTGAATAAACAGGCCAAGAAGACGACCATCATCCAGACCAGAGTCTTTTTGCCCAAGTTGGCCATCCTGACCTCCTTATCGAGTTAAGATTGTTGATTCCTCTCCTCGCCTACGTCAAAAATTTTTCCCGGGTTGAGGATGAGGTGGGGGTCGAAGAGTTTTTTGATGCCTTTCATCAACTCAAGCTGGACCTCGTCAACAACGAGGGAAAGGAAGGGTTTCTTGACCAGGCCGATGCCATGCTCGCCTGAAATCACGCCACCCCTGGCCTGGCAATCGGCGTAAAGCTTTTCCCGGACAAGGTCGACGCGGCGGCGCCACTCTCCTTCAGAAACTTCGACCATCTTTCCGTTCTCGTAGCGCGCCCGCATGATGTGGGTGTGGACATTGCCGTCGGCCGCATGGCCGAAAGTGGGAAGCCACATGTCGAGCTCTCGGGCCACCTCCCGCACCCGCCTCACGTGAGCGGGAATTTCGGCCCGGGGAAGGGAGATATCCAGGATTTCGACCGTGTGCGACTTGATGGCCTCATAGATTTTGCTCCGGATCTCGAGCACTGCTTCTTGTCTGGCCGGTGTGTCAGCGACGAAAACATCAAGGCCGCCTTGTTCCAAGCAGATTTCAGCCACGGTTTCCGATTGGCGGTCAACCTCCGCTTCGCTCTCCGCATCGAGAATCACGAGGAGGTAAGTCTTGCCGGTGGCTGCTGGCCAACGCTTGTGGAGAAATTCTTCGGTGATGCGGATGACCTCCGCTTCCATAAACTCGACAGCTAGAGGCATGACCTTTCGGGCAAGGATGAGAGGCACGCATTGGATGGCGCTTTCGATTTCGGCAAAGGGAATGACGAGCGACCTGGTCAATCGACCACCGGGAAGAAGCTGGATGATGGCTTGAGTGATAACCCCGAGGGTTCCTTCCGAGCCGATCATCAAATGGAGCAGGTTGTAACCGGTGCTGCTCTTCATCAGTTTTCCTCCCAGGCGGAGGATATTCCCCCTGGGAAGGACAACCTCGAGTCCACGGATATAGTTTCGGATGACGCCATACTTAACGGCCCGACTGCCCCCCGCGTTGGTGGCAATGAGCCCACCCATCATCGCGCTTTCATCTCCCGGATGGGGTGGGAAAGAAAGGCCGGCCTCTTCGACCAGCTTGTTGAATTCGCCGAGAGTTACTCCCGCTTCGGCGACGGCCATCTGGTTATCCTTGTCGATTTCGATAACCCGGTTCATCCTCTCGAGGGAAAGGACGATTCCCCCATAAAGGGGCACACAACCTCCGCAGAGGCCGGTCGCTCCCCCGCGTGGCGTCACCGGAATTTTCCTTTCATCGGCCAATTTGAGGATATGGGAGACTTCGTCGGCACCCGCCGGCTTAACGACAACTTCCGGCAGACGAGCCATTTCCCATTGGGAGAATTCGTCGTGGCTGTAATCCAGCATCCTCTCCGGATCGCTCAGGACATGGGGCGGGCCGACAATCTGCCTCAAATGCTGAAGAACTTGGGCATCTACTTTTTCGTAAAACATCAGACCCCATTCATTTTCTCGGAGAAGCCTGCTTGGTTTAAGTGAACTAATCTTATAAAATAATCAAGGTTTGGTGTCAAACTCGTGTATGGGCTCCGAATATTCGGGGCGGAGCTGGCGCAGAAAAAAGAGAAGAATTTGGGGTCGGCCGCGGAATTTTTCCAGAAAGCCGGTGACAATGAGCATCCGGCCCGGGTAGGTCTCCTCGGGAGGAAAGTATCGCCGCCGCTCGCTTGGAATGAGCGCTTCGAACAGCCCATCTTTGGATATAAGATAGAGGAACGACCTTGATCTTCGGACTCTTGAACAGATGAAACGAACGGAGACAAGCTCACCGACCCGAGAAGCAACGGAGGAAGAAGGAATTACCTCAGGCTCACCTTCTCTCCACAGGCCCCTTCCCTGCTGCCGCGCTCTCTTCTGTGCTTCCCTGAACCGTTCCTCGTAATCCTGCCGGAAAGGAAAAGCAAAAAAAGCTGCCGCAAACCCCTCTTGAAGGATAAACTCGTTAAACAGTAGCTGGCCATGAACCCAGACATAAGCGAGAATCCGACCATGCTTATCGCGAGGGGTTTGATCGTAGGTCAGCGCAATTTTCTGGCCATAGAGATGAAAAAAGGTGAAACGCCAGGCAAGATGGGCCTCATAGCTTACCTCTTCTCTGGGGTCATCGATTTCGGGAGCGTTGACGCCAATGAGGCGAACTCGCTCTTCGGCGCCATCCCCAAATTTCACTTTAATCGTGTCGCCATCGTAAACAGTGACGACTGTTCCGGAGCCGGAGGGACCGGAGGGAGCGTAAATTTCAGGCAAGAAGAGATTGAAGACAGATGAATGAAAAAGAAAGAAAAGAAGCGGCGCGAGGAAAAGTTTTGAGCCGAGACGAATAGTTATCCTTCGAAAAAGCAGAAAAGCACCACTAAGGTTCAAACAACCCGGCATCGCTTCTATCCCATCGTCGTCCCAGAATTCCCCTGGGTTTAATGGATCCGATATTTTTGGCTCAGAGCAAGGCTTTGACCGCTTCCATGATATGCCGATAGCTGATGCCGTAAAGGTCCATGAGCTCGGCCGGTTTGCCCGAGCGTGGCAAGTCCTTGACGCAGAGGTGGATGAGCTTAGCTCTTCCCGCCAGGGCCGAGGCGACAGCCTCGCCCAACCCCCCGGCCGGAAAATGGTCCTCGACTACGACAACCCGGCTTCCTGTTTCTTCTACTTCGCTTTGAATCGTCTCCCTGTCAAGCGGCTGGACCGAATAAGCGTCGATGACGCGAACGCCGATGCCCTCTTGGCTCAGTTCTTCAGCCGCCTTAAGGGCTTCGAAGACAGTTATTCCAGCGGCAATGACCGTAGCCACATCTCGGTCCGACTTTTTGAGCACCTTCGACCCGCCGATGGAAAAGCTTTCCCCGGGCGGATAGAGGAGTGGCGTGGCAGGCCTCGTCGTCCGGAGATAAGAGAGGCCTTTGTGACTGGCCATCGCCGCCACACAGCCTTCAGTTGAAACCGCATCGCAGGGATAAAGGACGACACAGCCGGGAATGGGCCTAAAAATTGCCATGTCTTCGAGGCCCATCTGGGATGGACCATCCTCGCCGATGCTCACCCCGGCGTGGGAGCCACAAAATTTCAAGTTGGAAAAAGAATAGCCGGCCATGCGGATTTGGTCATGGGCGCGGCTGAGGAAAGCGGCGAAAGTGGCTACAAATGGCACGAAACCCTTGGCGGCAAGCCCCATCGCCATCCCCACCATGTTTTGCTCGGCGATATAAGTTTGGAAGGACCTCTCCGGGAAAGCCTCGAAAAACTTCTCCGCATAGGTCGAATTCTTGACGTCGCCGTCGAGGGCGATGACCGACTCGTTGATGCGGCCAAGCTTCTCGAGAGCGACTCCATAAGCCAGCCTTGTGGCCGTGGGAGAAGAATAGACCGTCTTTTCCCAGCCAAAGCCTTGCTTTCTTTTCTTCGGGTTTGCCCGACGCGGTGGTCGCACAAAACGCTGGCCATCCATTTCGGGCAACGGACCGAGTTCTCCAAGAGCCCGGCCGAGTTCTTCCTCTTTTAACGGCTTGCCGTGCCAGCCGTTCCTGTCCTCGAGGAAGGAAACGCCTTTTCCTTTGATCGTCCTGGCTACGAGGACGCTCGGCCGTTTGGCGCGCCGCGTTTTCCTCAGGGCTTCCAGAATGGCCTCAATATCATGCCCGTCAACTCGGTGCACTTCCCATCCGAAAGCCTTGAACTTTCGCTCATAGGCCGCAAGGTCATGACCATGCATCGTCGCTTCGGATTGGCCGAGCCTGTTGACGTCGACGACGGCGACGAGGTTTGGAAGCTGAAGGTTGACGGCGGCGTTGGCTGCTTCCCAGACAGCCCCCTCGGCGCATTCGCCATCACCCATCAAGACGAACGTCCTCGCCGGCGACCTGTCCAATTTCTGAGCTAAGGCGATCCCTACTCCCACCGAAAGGCCCTGACCGAGCGAGCCGGTGGCAGCCTTAACCCATTTCATCCGCGGCGTTGGATGCCCCTCGAGCTCGGAAGTGACACGGCGCAAATCGGCCAGGGACTCGATCGGGATGATCCCCGCCTCAGCATAAGCGGCCCAGAGAATAGGCGCCGCGTGACCCTTGGACAGGACAAACTCATCATTGGATGCATCGTCCGGATCCTCGATGTTGTATCTCATTTCGTGAAAAAAAAGGCAGGCCATGAGCTCAGCCATGCTGAGGCATGTCGTCGGATGACCGGACCCGGCTCGGGTCGTCATCTTCAGGGAATGGATGCGCAACCGTGTCGCCATCCGTCGGAGAGCTTCGATTTTGGTCATCGGAGAAATCCTCCCGGCGCAAAATTCCAAGGCTCACAAGAAAAGGGGTCATTCTCGGCAAAAGCGGTCACTCCACCGATTCCGGCCGAGGCCGTAATTATAATGATTCTACGTCCTTTGAACAACCGCGCTTTCGGGCTCATTCGCCAATCTTGGCCAGAAGCCCCCTTGTTTTGACGGCTTTCATGACAAAGAAAAAAAGCACAAACGCAATCCCGATATAAGCGGTGTCGAGTCCAAGCGACCAGACGAGCTCATGAGTGGGAAAGCCGCCGGTGGTGATAACGGCCCTCATCCCTTCGAAGACATGGGAAGCCGGGATATAGCGGGCAACAGCTTGAAGTGAAGAAGGAAGGACAGAGACGGGGTAGAAAACGGCCGAAACGGGCTGGAAAAGGAGGGCGAGACCCCAAGCCAGGACTTCTGCCTGCTGGCCAAAGCGGAGGATGAGCGATGTCGTGACAATCCCGATGGCCCACCCGAGGATGACCAGGCTCAAGATGAAAGGGAGGAGCGATATACCGAGGACGAAAATATTGAAAGAATAGAGGAGCCAGGCGAGAAGCGACATGACCCCACCGGCGATGAGGATTTTGACGCTCGAGACGAGCATCAACGAAACAATGTATTCAGCAGGTTTGAGAGGGCTGGCGAAGATGTTGAGAAAGTTTCGGGCCCAGACATCCTCAAGGAAGGAGACGGAGATTCCCTGCTGCGACCGGAAAAGGATGTCCCAGAGAATGAGGGCGCCGAGGAGGAAGGCGACGAAATTGGGCAGATTCTCCCGGTAGCGGACAAGATAAAGGCTAATGAATCCCCAGACGAGGAGGTCGAGGAATGGCCAGTAGAAGATTTCCATCATCCGGGGAAGGCTCCGCCGATAGAGATAGATGTGCCGCATGAAAAGAGCCAAGATGCGATGAAGCTTCACTCTTTCTCTCCCCGGGCGAGCTTGAGGAAGACCTCTTCGAGGTTACGACGTCGGAAGCTCTGGATAACTTCAGCCGGTTTACCGGTAGCGATGATTCGACCTCGATGGAGAAAAATGATCCGGTCCGATATCTCTTCCATCTCCTTCATGTTATGGGAGGTGTAGAGGATAGACATTCCCTGCTCGTTTTTTATTCGCCGAAGCAAAGTCCTCGTTTTGTCGGCGATATCGGGATCCAGGCTGGCCGTCGGCTCATCGAGAAAAAGGATGCGCGGCGAGTTGATGAGGGCCTTGGCTAGATTAAGGCGAGTAATAAGGCCGGAAGAAAGATGACGGACTTCCTTATTCTTTATCTCCTCCATTTCAAAAATCCGGAGGAGCTCGGCTATCCTCTCCTCCCGTTGGCGGACACGGTAAAGACGGGCAAAAACGCGGAGGCTCTCCTTCACCGTCAGAGAATAGGGCATGGCCACATACGTCGAGGAAAAATTAGCCCGCTGAAGGATCTCGGACCGGTGCTTCTTCAGGTCAAGACCAAAAACCCTGATCGAACCAGAGGTTGGGCTCGTCAAGCCAAGGAGCATGTGGATGATGGTTGTTTTGCCCGCGCCATTGGGGCCAAGAATGCCGAGGATTTCTCCAGCCTTAACCTCGAAGGAAACGTGGTCGACGGCGCGAAGGTTCTTGAAGTCTTTGGTCAGGTTCTCAACTTCGACGACGGTTTCATCCATGACCAAATAATTTAGCCGAACTCTCAGCCGAAGGCAACGGGAAGGTCACCCCCGAAATTGCCGATAAAAGCACCCGACGGGTCCTGTCGTGGTTCACCCCCGGCCAGGCTCGGGGTTGGGATTGCGAAGCACGCTCGTTTCCCCAGCGAGGAAACTCGCTCCGACTCAGCCTTCGCTCTTCTCTCGCTCCGCTCGAGAAACCATGCCCGCTCAGGCTTCGACGGGCTTTCTCACCCCAACCCCTCGCCTGTTCCCC
>CAYUKK010000001.1:0-2891 GCA_964445305.1 uncultured Eubacteriales bacterium | reverse complement strand
AGCTGGCTTGAAGTTGGCATCCTCCTCGCCTTTCTCTTGTTTCTTGGCTTCAAGCGCCTTATCGACGAACCATATATGCGGAAGATCAAGGCGCAAACAGGCTGGTCCAAATCATGATCACCCTCGATAACGTCGTCTTTGTCATCCTCATTTTCCTGTTCATCAATACCCTTCTCAACTTGAAGCGGATGAGCCCTGCCGACCCCCGCCGACAATCAGGAAAATGGCCGTCTGTTTCTATCCTGGTTCCCGTGCGCAACGAGGAGAGGAATATCCGGCGGCTTCTCGAATCGCTGCTGCGGCAGGATTATCCGGACTATGAAATCGTCGTCGTCGACGATGGGTCCACCGACCGCACGTGGTCCATTGTTAGCGAGCTCGCCGAGCGCCACCCCCGACTGCGGGCTTACCAGAGTCAGGAGCTACCACCCGAATGGACAGGAAAGAACTGGGCCTGCCATCAGCTCAGCTGTCTGGCCAAAGGCGAATTCTTGCTCTTCACTGACGCGGACACTGTCCACGGCTCGCGCGCCCTCAAAAAGGCAGTGGCTTCGGCGCGAAGCCATGGCACTGATTTGCTCAGCGCTATCCCGGCTCTTGAAGCGAAAACCTGGTCGGAGAAACTCTATATGCCCATCGTTGCCTGGGCTTTTATCTCGCTCATTCCCTTTTTCTGGATGAATCGGCGAGGCCGGGACGAACAGCTCGAGCCTGAGCAAAAAGAGGCAGAAGGAGGACGAGAGAAAGAAGATGGACGCAAGAGACGACAGAAGAAGAGCGGGGGTTTAGCCGTCAAGCGGTCACTCCCGGCCGTGCTCGGCCCCTTCCTTCTCATCCCCCGCCGCGTTTATCAAGAGTGCGGAGGCCATCAGGCAATCAAAAATAACCTCGTCGACGACATCAGCCTCGCTCGCCGCGTGATCCGATACGGAGGAAATACGACGCTCCTCGACGGCAGCCAATTCCTCCGCATCCGCTTTTACACCTGCTTTCGGGACCTCTGGGCGGGGTTTTCTAAGAACTCCTACGAAGCGGTGCGGGGAACGCCACTCAAGGTGGTGGCCGCCAGCGTGGCGTGCTGCCTCCTGTTTATCCATCCCTATCTGGCGCTCATCGATGCCTTTTTCCGCAGCCAGCTCGCCTCTTTGCCTCTTCTCCAGGTGGCCACGATAACCCTGACCCGGCTCATCCTGGCCGAAAGATTCCGGACAAGTCGGGGATGGACCCTTCTCCATCCTGTGTCTGTTCTACTGGCTCTCCTCATTTTGATCAATTCCTGCCGCTTGTCCATTCTTCGAAAAAAGATAGCCTGGAAAGAGCGCTGGTATCCTGTTCCCTGAGGGGATGCCCGGCTGGCAACGGGAAGTGAATATTACTGTTTCGACTCCCGGCCGTACTCCTCAAAGAGACAGCCCCAGGGGGATTCACGAAGCCATTTTTTGTAGATGCGGCTTTCCCGGAAAGGCCAATGGATGAGGTCGTGGTAAAGGTAGGAGTAGAGGACAAGGAAAAAAAGGAGAGGCGGCCGGGTGAGGAGCTTCTGGAAAATTCGAGTCGGACCAAACCAGGTCACCCAGCCGGCCAGGCGATGGAAGGAACGGCCGACCGAGAAACCCCAGTTCTCATTGGCCCTCCCCGTGTCGCCGATAACCTCGATCTCCTCGGGCCGGCCGATGCCCAGGCCAGCTTCGTCAGCCAGGCGGATGTATTTGATGTCCATGGGGTTGAAGCCCATGAGCCGGGCAGCTACGGCATCAATAGCTACCTGATCAGCGCTGGCCAAGAGGATATTTTTGGTCACGGGCTTCATGATCCTTGGTCCGGGGCCGTTTCCGGCGGTCGTCCCGTCCATGATGCAGAATATCCCCGGGTGGATTTCTTTCTGGATGGCCAGGAGGTCGACGAGCGTCTCGTGGATGTAGGTGTGGGTGAAATGGCGCTTGTGAGTGAGCAAACCGCCGAAGGCGTTTTTCATTGCCCCGGTCGTCGTCGTATAGATATGGCATTTGACTGTCGGCAAATGGACGATGTTCTTGCCGAAGAAATAGTCGGGAACTTTGATGCCCCGTCGATAAATCCGATGGAGAACAAGCATCTTTGCTTTGGGTTCATAAACAATCCATTTCATGTCGGACTTGCGGAAATTGGAAAGGACCTCGATGCCGTGCTTTTCAAAGACGGGCCGCAAGCGGTTGAGCTTCTCGCCCTTGTCTGCTCTTGTCACCTCGGTCTTGTTCTGAACGCAGGCGAGGCGGGTGAAACCATGCTTCTTCAAGGCCAGGATCGTCCCCTCCAGCTGCCAGGGCGTCGTGTTAGCTGAAGGGAAGGGATAGTGCCAGCTGATGTTGTCCTTAAGGATGGTCGGGGCCGAACGGTCGAGGGTCGAAGGGCCCCCGGCCAGCTCGAAAAGACGGACGATATCCTCAAGGACGGTTGGGGGCGAGGTGGTGAGAATAGCGACTTTGGCTTTGACCACTTGAGTCTTCTCCTCTCATTATCCACCGATTCTAACCGCTTTCGCCTCTTTTTTTCAACACAAGAACTCTAATCCGAATATTCGGATAACAGGCCTTAATTTTTTCTCCAGGTAAAAAAAGAAGCCTCTATTTCCCCAGAAGCCTGGTAAAATAGAGGCGCAATGAAAAAACTAAAAAGTTTCACCCTCCAGGTGAAACCCAACGAGGTGAAATCATGATACATCAGACCATTCAAAATTTCAAACTTGGTTCTCTTCATCGCACCAAAGCTACTGCCTCCAGCGGCCTGGCTCTACTTATGACCTTTGCCAAAGATATCGGGTTGGCGAAGCAACTAGACCAGAGTTTTTCTCATCTCAAGCGCCGCCAGCGTGGCTATTCGGTCTCGGCCAAGGTGATGTCGTTTCTGCAGAT